>NZ_JCAMRN010000026.1:0-35177 GCF_059620965.1 Geobacter sp. PheSNFMC | reverse complement strand
GATATCCAGAAGCATCCGCCGGTAGAGCTCAGCGGCGTCCCCGGGAGAGAGGGGCGGCGTCAGCCGTGTCTTCACCCGGCCGGCCATGGGCCTTTTGGCGAATACCATCAGAGCTTTTGACATGGCTGAAGGCTCATGAACAGGGAGTTTGCAGCGAACAACGGCTAGCGTTATCCACAACTTCCAGGGTTTTCCACACAGTTATCCACAGGGAGGCGTCGACAGATGCTTTGGCGCGTGTTAACAAGGAACGTACGTGAGCACATGAACTACGCTCATGCCTTTCGCTTATCCCGCTCAATGGCGGCATAGGCGGAATGCTTGTGGATCGACTCGAAATTCTCCGCCTCCACCGAGAACCAGGTTATGGCCTCGTGGGCGGCCAGGACCAGGGTCGCCTCACGGACGATATCCTCCACGAATTTCGGGTTCTCGTAGGCCCGTTCTGTCACGAATTTCTCGTCGGCCCGCTTGAGGAGCGACCACACCGGGCTGGAGCCGCACCCCTCGATCAGGTCCACCAGGTCTTCGATCCAGACGAAGCCCGCATACCGGACCCGGACCGTAATATGGCTGCGCTGGTTATGGGCGCCGTAACGCGAGAGCTCCTTGCTGCACGGGCACAGGGAAGTGACCGGCACCTGGACCCCGAGCACGAAATCGAACGTTTCGCCCAAGGTTCCTGTGAAGGTGCAGGTATATTCCATGAGGCTCCTGGCTCCGGACACCGGGGCCCGCTTCTCGATAAAGTAGGGGAACTCGATCTCCAGATGGGCCGAGGATGCGCCGAGCTTTTTCTTCATCTCCTGGAGGATCGGCTCCATCTTGTCCAGGCCGATGTCCTCGCGGTAGACGTTGAGAATCTCGATGAAGCGGCTCATGTGGGTTCCCTTGAAGTGGTGGGGGAGATCCACGTACATGTTCACCCGGGCCACGGTCTGCTGGAACTTCCGGTTCTTGTCCATCACCACGATGGGATAGGAGATGTCCTTCACCCCCACCTTGCTGATGGGGATCTTGCGGGTGTCACGGCTGGTCTGCATATCAGGCATCGGGCCGGACGGGGCAGGGGCGTCGGGCATCAGGGATCGGGGATCTTCGGTTTTCTTCGTCCTCATGCAGTTTCCTTCCCGGCCCCGGTTCCCTGGTCCACGGTTGCGTAGTTCACCGGGTCCGCCACCCCTGCCTCGGCAAATCCCTTGAGCCGCAGGCGGCAGGAATCGCAGAGCCCGCAGGCAACTCCCGCGGGGGAGGGATCGTAGCATGAGTGGGTGAGCCCGTAGTCGACCCCCAGAGCGAGCCCCTTCCGGATGATCTCCGCCTTGGTGAGACTCATGAGGGGGGCATGGATACGGAAGCGGTCCGTCCCTTCCACCCCGGCCCGAGTCGCCAGATTGGCCATGGTTTCAAATGCGGAGATGTAGTCGGGGCGGCAATCGGGGTAGCCCGAATAATCCAGGGCATTGACACCGATGAATATGTCGAAGGCGCCGAGCACCTCGGCCCACCCCAGGGCGAAGGAAAGAAAAATGGTATTGCGGGCCGGCACGTAGGTTACCGGGATATCGTCCCCCACCCCCTCCTTGGGCACGGCAATATCGGCGGTCAGGGCGCTGCCGCCGACCTTGCGCAGGTCGAACTCCACCACCATGTGTTCCACGGCCCCTGCGGGCCGCGCATTCCTCTTGGCCAGCTCCAGCTCCACGCTGTGGCGCTGGCCATAGGAAAAACTCATGGCATGGGGCTCGAATCCCTCGGCCCGCGCAATGGCGAGACAGGTAGTGGAATCGAGGCCGCCACTGTAAAGGACAACGGCTTTTCTAGTCATGGGAATACCTCGCCGGACAGGGCGTTTCAGGGGTATGGGAGCCCTGGGCCATCGTACATCAGGAATGGACGAGGGACAAGGGTGAAGACGCTACAGAAACCAGCTCACCGATCCGCAGAGACGCTCCAGCACGCGCACATGCCAGCCGCGCTGCTCGTGCTCCTCAAGGACCACCCGGCGCGATCCGGCAAGGTCCTCGGCGAACATTTCCGCTACCTGGCTGCCGAACTCGTGGCTGGCAACGATGGCGTTCACCTCGTAGTTGCGGTGAAAGCTGCGCTGGTCGAGATTCGCCGACCCCACCACCCCCCAGGCGTCGTCGATGAGCATGACCTTGGCGTGAAGGACCGGACCCTGACGTTCGAATATCTCGATCCCTTCCCGCAGGAGCGGAGAGTAATAGCTGCGGCTCACGAGGCGCACGATGGGGACGTCGCTCTTGGCCGGGAGGATGATCTGGACCCTGACGCCCCGCCGGACGGCCCGCAGCAGCGACCGGACCACCCGGGGCCCCGGCACGAAGTAAGGATTCATGATCCGGATCGACTCGCCCGCGCCGGCCATGGCGATGCGGAAGGCGTTACGGATAAAGGAACGGGCATGGTAGGGGCCGTCGCTGATGACCATCACGTCGGCATCACCGGCCGCGGCCACGGGCGGGCGCTCCTGATGCCAGGCCGGAGAGGCGCTCCCCCTCTCGTCACGCCAGAACTCCCGGAAGAGCTGCGACAGATCCATGACCGCCGGCCCGTCGATCCGGATGCCCACATCCCTCCACCGTTCGCAGGGGAAGCCGAACCCCGAATACTCGTCGCCGATATTGACTCCGCCCGTGAATGCGGTTTCCCCGTCGATCACGGCCATCTTGCGGTGGTCCCGCTTGTCGAACCAGGCGATCCCCCGCCTGAAGGGAGGGGGATTGAAGGCGAGACAGCGAACCCCGCCCCGTTCCAGCCGGCGGAAGTAGGCGGAAGGAGTGTCAAAACAGCCGATGTAGTCGTAAATAAGGGAGACTTCCACCCCGCGTGCCGCAGCGGCCAGCAGCGCTTCGGCAAAGGCCGCGCCCGTGGCGTCGTCGCGCACGATGTAGAACTCGGCGTGGATGTGGTGGCGCGCCTCGGCAAGGGCCCCGAGCATGGCCGGGAAGAAATCGGCCCCCGACGTGAACAGCTTCACCCTGTTTCCCCGGGAATGGGCCGCCTCGGCATTCCTCCTGAAAACCCTCAGAAAACGGGGGGCGCGCGGGGTGCCCAAAATCATTTTGCGGCGAACGATGGACATGTTCCTTGCTCCTGCATCAAGGGTAACGCAGGCATGCCGGGGGAGCAAGGAAAGACGGGATGACGCAACAAAGGGGCGCGGAGTTTCCCCGCGCCCCTTGACAGCAGTCACCGGCGGCTTCGTCCGCCGTCCTCTCAATCCTCGTAGGCGACCACCCTGACGAGGCCGATGGTCTCGCCCTGGTCATCGGTGGTCGGCGAGTCGGAGACGGAAACGATCCGCTTCACGCCGTTTCCGGCTACGAATGCGTTGACCATGGCATCCAGGGCGGAAAGCTCCTGCATGGCCTTGAGGGGACGGAGCTCCATGCCAAACGTTTTGACCTTGTAACCCATGCCATCCTCCTTTACCAGCGATCCGCCGCAGGTCCGCTACTGGACGGACACCACTTCCTTCACTCCCGGCACCTTCTCCTTCAGGGTCCGCTCGATCCCCATCTTGAGGGTCATGGTGGACATGGGGCAGTGGCCACAGGCACCGACCAGCTTGACCTTCACCACGCCGTCATCGGTAACCTCAACCAGTTCCACGTCGCCGCCGTCCGCCTGGAGCGCGGGGCGGACCAGGTCGAGAACCTTCTTAACGTCTTCCAGCATTGTTGTCTCCTCCTTGGGTTGTGTTCTCTGCTTGATGGGCGGCTCCCGGCACGCCGGGGCTGGTGAGCGGGAATGGATCGAGGATCTCCGCCAGCCGCCCGGCCGACAGAAGCTGCCGGTCTTCCACGATCTGCCGGATGCTCCGGCCCGTGGCAGTCGATTCCTTGGCAACCTCAGCCGCCGCGGCATAGCCGATATAGGGCGCGAGCACCGTGGCAAGCCCCACCGACTGTTCCAGGTAGCCGAGACAGCGCTCCCGGTCTGCGGTGATGCCGGCGATGCAGGCGTCGGCCAGCCTGGGCACCGTATTCTTCAGTATCTCCAGGCTGAACAGGAGATTGAACGCGATCACCGGCATCATGACATTGAGCTCCAACTGCCCGGCCTGGGCGGCGAGCATGATCGTCGTGTCCGCGCCCATGACCTGAAAGGCGACCATGTCGGTCACCTCGGCCATGACCGGGTTGACCTTCCCCGGCATGATGGAAGAGCCCGGCTGGAGCGCCGGCAGCGCAATCTCGGCCAGCCCGGTCCGGGGGCCCGAGGAAAGGAGCCGCAGGTCGTTGGCGATGCGGGCCAGGTTGACGGCAAGCCCCTTGAGGGCGGAGGAGAGGGCCACGAAGGGGTCCATGTTCTGCATCCGCTCCACCAGGTTCGCGCCGCGCACGAGGGGAAAACCGGTTTCCCGGGCGAGCTCGGCCACCACCAGATCGATGTAGGCGGGCTCGGCGTTCATGCCGGTACCCGCCGCGGTGCCGCCGATACCCAGTTCCGCGAGCCCCGGCACTGCTCCCTCGACGGCGGCCAGGTTCTTCTCCAGTGCCAGGGCCCACGCCTCGAACTCCTGACCGAGGCGGATCGGTACCGCGTCCTGCAGGTGGGTCCGGCCGCTTTTGAGGATGTCGTCGAATTCGGCGGACTTTTTCCGAAGCGCGGCCACGAGCCCGGCCAGGGCCGGCCTGAGATCCTCCGCCAGCCGAAGGGCCGCCAAGCGCATGGCCGTGGGGAAGACGTCGTTGGTGGACTGGGCCATGTTCACGTGGTCGTTGGGATGGACAGGGGCATATCCGCCCCGTTCCTCCCCCAGCAGCTCATTGGCCCGGTTGGCGAGCACCTCGTTCACGTTCATGTTGTGGGAAGTGCCGGCGCCGGCTTGAAACGGGTCCACCACGAAGTGTGCATCAAAGGCGCCGGCCAGGCACTCGTCGGCCGCCCGGACGATAGCGTTCCCACACCGGACGTCGAGCCTCGCCGTGGCCATGTTGGCCTGGGCTGCGCACTTTTTGACCAGTACCGTCGCCCGGACGAGGGCCGGATGGGGCATCAGGCCGGAGATGGGAAAATTCTCCACGGCCCGGGCCGTCTGGGCGCCGTAGTAGGCGGCCGCCGGAACCCGTACCTCGCCGAGGGTATCCTTTTCGATCCGGAACGTCACCGTGCATGACGTTTCCCGGTCCCCGGCCGCCGGTTTTAAGGCATTGTGCTTTTCCATGATGATCCGCAGGTGCTCCGCCTCCTCGTCACGCAGGGTGCGCAGCATGCTCTTGCCCTGGGGGTCGGTGGTCTTCTCCATGAGCTCTTCGAAGTGGGCGATCCCCTTCTTCTCGATCGCCATGGCGATCTCCAGGGCCTGGCGATCGTCGGTGTCGAAGGCCACCTGCCTCTCGTCCGGGCCGGCCGGTTCGAGGGAGACGGTGGAACCGCCGTAGAAGACCCAGCGCCCTTCTTTGTGGAGGGACTGATACAGTTCGGAGAGCGTGAGGTAGTGCTGCTCCTCCGTGCGGGCAAGCCAGCGGAAGATCCGCTTCCCCTCGGGATTGAACGTCTTGTGCTCGGCCCGTGTATAGAAGTCGAAGGTCTCCTTCTCGATCTCCATGGCTCTCATGATGGCATCGAGCATTTCCTTGCCGTGATCGTTCATTGGGGTCCCTCGCTGAGTGGCAGTGTCAAGCCGAGCAGTTCATCGACGGTGCGGGAGAGATAGACCGAGCAGCCGAGTTCCGCCGGAAGCCGCAGATCGATATCGTAGCGGTCTCCCACGAAAAGGCACTCGGAGGGTTTCCGGCCGATGTCGGCAAACAGAGCGTCCAACGCCTGGAGGTCAGGCTTCGGACGCCAGTTGTCCTCAATGGTGACGACACGGCGGAAGAGCCCCGTCACGCCGATGGCATCCATGATTCGGCCGGAAAGGGCACGGTTGTTGTTGGTGTAGAGGTACAGCTCCCGGCTGGCGCCGAGGGTGCGCAGGAATTGCACCACCCGACTGTCGCGCCGCAGGTGGGGTTCCGGTGCCACCTCGGCGGCAAAGCGGCGATGGAGCTCCCTGAGGTCGCCGCCGAGTTCCCGGCAGGCATCGCTCAGGGAGGCCTCCCTGCCGAAGCGGGCGGTCAGTTCGCGCCTGACCCGCCGGACAATCTCACCCGCCTCTTCCGGACTCACACGGAGCAGGTCCGCCAGATAGCGGTCGGCGCAGGCTGCGATCTGCACTCCCAACGACTCGCTCTGGTAGAGAGTGCCGTCCAAATCGAACACGATGGCGTCGATGCCGGTCAGCATGGGATGGCTCTCCGGAAACTCAACGGCACGGGCCGCCGCAGGAAACAGTCTATCACCCGAACAGGGGCTGTCAAAGGAGCTTGCTCCAGTCGCGCATGCAGAGCAGGCGGGGATTCTCGACCCCCTTGGCCTGCACGAGGATCTTAAAGGTATCGCCCATTCCCCCCTCGGGCAGGACGAGCTTCTTCAGCACCAGCCGAATTTTAATCCGCTCCTCTTCGGTGGCGGCAGCCGCCTCCAGGGCCATGAGCTCCTCCATGAGACCCGTTGCCATGAGAAAACGGTACTGTTCGCCGAACCAGACCTTGCGCAGCCCCAGTTCCTCACCGCGCAGGATGAGCGTTGTGAAATCCACGTGGCTCGTGATGTCCTGATGGCCGACCCACTGGTACGGGTCTTCCTGGATCGTGTGGCGGAAGTAGCAGAGAAGGGTTCCGTTCTGGCGCATGGGGCCGTAAAGCTCGGGCGAGAGGAAACCGTAATCCACGGTCAGCACGAAGCCCCGCTCCAGGCAACGGGCGACCCCCTCCAGCCACCGGCATGCGTTGAGGTTGATCTCGGCCCGTTGCCCCGGCTGGAGATTGACGTCGATCCGCCGGAAATAGTCCGCCAAGTCGGGCGTCGAAGGAAGGTCGAGCTGTTCGGCGAAGCCGTCGCCGGCGGCGGTGACGAAGACCTCCCGCAATCCGGCAGGGGTCATCTCCACCACGTGGGTCGGGAAGGAATCGATGAGTTCGTTGGAGTAGAGGCAACCGGTGAACCTGAGGGTACCCCCCATCAACTCGGCCGGATCGTTCCACCCTACCCGGCCGAGGTGCTCGGCCAGCACCTGCCGCTGGGCTGCGGCCAGGGACGGCTCCGCCTCCACGAGCCGCAGAGTGAGGCAGGCGTAGAGTTCCGGGTTCAGCTCCCGGACGGCGTCCAGCACATCCGCCGCCAGACGGCCGTGGCCGGCGCCGGCCTCCACCAGGGTGAAGGGCGCCGGGCATCCCATGACCTCCCACATCCGGCAGACCTCCCGGCCGATGAGCCGGCCGAAGACCCGATGGACGTTGATGCTGGTGTAGAAATCCCCCTCGGCGCCCACCTTGCGGCCCGGGGACGTGTAGTAGCCAAGGCCCGGCTCATACAGGCACGCGGCCATGAAGTCGGCAACGGTGATACGCCCGCCCCGTTCCTTGATCCGGTCGTGAATGATGCCGCGCAGCCTGGAATCGTCGATCTGTTCCACAAGCCCTCCCCAAAAATACGATTGTATAGTGTAAGGGCCGCTGTTTGTCAATCACAGGTACGCTCTTGCTCTAAACGAAGGACAGTGATACAAACAATCTGTGTGTGAACCCGCAACACCCCGTGCCTGTGCCCGCCGCCAACCGGCGGCCCCGGCACAACCCGTCACGGCCCCATGCGGCGTGGCGGGATGGTTCGGCGCCTGACGGCCATGGCCGGAACACCGGCCACAATGGGCATTCTGCTCCTTGCGAAGCCGGCTTGAAATGATATGGTACCTGTGACCCGAACTCCATCAGCAGGGTCAAAACAACAACTGATCATCCCCACACATGACCAGCTCCGACCTCGTATCGCGAAGCGCCCGCTTCGCCCTGGTGATGCTGCTTCTCGCCGCGCTCGTCCTGACGAGCCGCGTCAACTATCTTCTATTTCATACGCTTACCGAAATCGTCACCGTGGTCGCGGGATGCGGCATCTTCATGGTTGCCTGGCACGCCCGGCGGCAGATCGATAACCACTGCATCCTGCTCATCGGCGTCTCTCACCTGTTCGTGGCGATCATTACCCTGTTCCACGCCCTGAGTTACCCGAGAATGGGGATCTTCCCCGGCGCGGGCATGAACCTCCCCACCCAGCTCTGGATCGGCTCGCGGCTGCTCCAGGGAACGTCGCTGGCGCTTGCACCGCTGTTCGTCAGAAAGCGGCTCAGTCCCGCCGCGGCCGTTACCGCCTACGCGGCCGTGACGTCCTTCATCCTGCTGTCGATCCTGCACTGGGACATCTTCCCCACCTGCTTCTCGGACGATGTGGGGCTCACCCCGGTCAAAAAGGGAGCCGAGTTCCTGGCCGGCATCTTCATCCTCGCTGCCCTGACAGGCTTGCTGACCAAGCGCCGGCACTTCGACTCCCGGGTGTTCCGGATGCTTTCGCTCTCCCTGGTCTTCCTTGCGACAAGCGGCTTCGTTTTTGCCCTCAACACCGGCATCTCCACCCTCATCGGCATGACGGGGCATCTCCTGACGCTCGGCGGCTTCGTGCTCATCTACCGCGCCATGGTGGAAACGGGGCTGGAGCGCCCCTACGATCTGCTGTTCCGAGACCTGAAAGAAAGCGAGAAGCGCTACCGCAGCCTCTACCACAAGACCCCGGTCATGCTCCACTCCATTGACCGGGAAGGGAAAATCGTCAATGTGAGCGATTTCTGGCTGGAAACCCTCGGCTACCGGCGCGACGAGGTGCTGGGCAGGCTTTCCGCCGACTTCATGACCGACGAATCACGGGCGTACGTGCTCGGCACGGTCGTGCCGGAATTTCTCCGGTCCGGATGTACCAGGGATATCCCGCTCCACCTGCTGACCAGCAGCGGGAAGGTCATCGACGTCCTTCTTTCGTCTGAGTCTGAACGGGACGATGAGGGAAAAATCGTGCGATCCCTGTCGGTCATGACCGACGTGACGGAGCAGCGGAGTGCGGCCCGGCAGATCGAACGGCTCAACGAAAGCCTCGCCTCCCGGGCCATGGACCTGGAAGTGGCCAACGGCGACCTGGAGGCGTTCAACTACAGCGTCTCGCACGACCTGAGATCCCACCTGACCGTGATCCGGGGATTCAGCGACGTTCTGCTCGAAGTCTGCGCGGACAAACTCGACGACGAATGCCGCAGCTACGTGCGTCACATCGGGGAGGAGACGGGGCGCATGAACGGTCTCATCGGCACCCTGCTCGACTTCTCCCGCGTGGCGCGCGTGGAGTTGGAACGGGTGCCGGTCAGTCTGAGCACGCTGGCCGAGGAGATCGCCCTGGAACTCAGGATGAAGGACCAGGAGCGCATAGCAGAGTTCACCATTGCCGAGAACGCCGACGTGACCGCCGACCCGGGGCTCATGAGGGTCGTGATGGAGAATCTGCTGGGCAATGCCTGGAAATACACGGGCAAACGGGAACGGGCCGTGATCGAATTCGGCAAGGAAGAGGTGGAGGGGAAAACCGTGTTTTTCGTCCGGGACAACGGAGCGGGGTTCTCGTCACAACAGGCCGACAAGCTCTTTCTTCCCTTCCAGCGCCTCCACGGCCGGAGCGAATTCCCGGGACACGGCATCGGCCTCGCAACGGTCCACCGGATCGTCTCCCGCCATGGCGGCACAATCTGGGCCCAGGGGGAAGAGGGTAACGGGGCAGTATTCTATTTTACGCTGTAATGCGGCAGTCAGTCGCGGATGGCGCCAGAGTGCGAATGCGCTCCTCACTCCTCTGCCCCGGCACGCCATCCCGGAGCGCCCGGAGGTCCAGGCACCTCTCCTCCCGTAGCAGTTCCTCGCATCCCTCAGCGGTAAGCGGCCTGCTGAAATAGTATCCCTGCACTTCCTCGCAGCCGTGCCGGCAAAGGAAATCAACCTGCTCAAGGGACTCGACCCCTTCGCCGACGGTCTTCATGCCGAGGCCGTGGGCCATGGTGATGATGGTCCGCACCAGGATAGCGTCGTCCGGATCGCTCGCTATGTCGCGGATGAACGATTGATCGATCTTCAGGTTCGTAATCGGGAACCGCTTGAGATATCCCAGGGACGAATAGCCGGTGCCGAAATCGTCCACGGCGATGTCGATCCCCATGTCTGCCAGGGAACGGAGGATCGACACGGACTGCTCGGCCCGCTCCATGAGGAGGCTTTCGGTCAGCTCCAGCTCCAGCCAGCGGGGATCGAGGCCCGTTTCGGCCAGGACGTCGGCGACCATCTGGATGAGATTTTCCTGGCGGAACTGCCGGGCCGAAAGGTTCACCGCCATCCTCAGTGGCGGGAGCCCCGCCTCCTGCCACGCCTTGTTCTGGGCGCAGGCGGTGCGCAGGACCCACTCGCCGATGGGCACGATGAGCCCCGTTTCCTCGGCCAGGGGGATGAACCTGGCCGGCGACACGAGCCCCATCTCCGGGTGGTTCCACCGCACCAGTGCCTCCACGCCGCTGATCCTTCCGGTCCGCAGATCGACCCGGGGCTGGTAGTAGAGCAGAAACTCCTGTTGCCGGATCGCCCGATGAAGGCTCGTCTCCAGGGCCATCCGCTCGAAGACCCGCGTGTTCATCTCCTCTGAATAGAACTGGTAGTTGTTTTTCCCCTGCTCCTTGGCATGATACATGGCGGCATCGGCATTCTTGAGCAGCGCGTCCACCGTGTCGCCGTCGGAGGGGAAGAGGGCGATGCCGATGCTGGCCGTGATGTAGAGCTCGTGCCCCATGAGCAGGAACGGCGTGGAAAAGAGGCCGATCAGCTTCTTGGCCACCGTGGTCACATCATGCATTTCCTTCACGTTGGGAAGGATGAGGATGTATTCGTCCCCTCCCAGCCGCGAAACCGTGTCCCCGCCGCGCACGCAGTTGCGCAGACGGTTGGCCACGGCCTTGAGCAGCATGTCCCCCACCGTGTGCCCCAGGGTATCGTTGATCTTCTTGAAGTTGTCGAGATCCAGGAACATGACGCCGATGGGATTGCGACGGCGGGAGGATTCCAGGGCGAGCGCCTGCCCCAGGCGGTCCTGCAGGAGATTGCGGTTGGGAAGGCCGGTCAGGGGGTCGTGGTTGGCCTGGTAGACCAGTTGTTCCTCGTAGCGCCGCTGGTCGCTGATATCGTTCATGATGCCGATGTAGTTGGTGACCGCGCCATCACGGTCGCGCACCGGCGCCACGTAGAGCTCGTTCATGAACTGGCTGCCGTCCTTGCGGTAGTTGCGCAGGACAAAGTAGCCTTCCCTGCGCTCCTCCAGGGCCATGGCCAGCTTCCTGAGCTCCACCTGGTCCCGGTCGTTCCCCCTGAGAAAGCGCGGGTTCTTCCCAAGGACCTCGTGCCCGGCATAGCCGGTCATCCGCTCGAAGGCGGGGTTCACGTAAATAATCAGGTTCTCGCCATTGACCGCGTCGGTGATGGTGATACCGTTCACGCTCGACTCGATGGCCCGTTTGAAGACGAGGAGATTCTGCTCGTCCCGCTTGCGGGCGGTGATGTCGCGGACAATGCCGATCACGGCCCGGCGACCTTCAAAAACGATCCGGCTGACAGAGAGGTCGGCAACGAAGCGGCTGCCGTCCCGGCGGATCCCTTCCAGTTCATAGGCGAGCTGGCGCGTGCCCTGGCCGCCGGATGCCTGCGCCGCGAACCGGAAATAGCCCCCGTCGGCCGACAGCAGGCAGTCGATGGCCATGCCGGCGGCCTCGGCGTCCCGGTAGCCGAACATCCGCTCGGCGGCCGGATTGAGGGAGCGGATCATCCCGTCTTCCCCGAAGGTTATCACCCCGTCCACCATCTGGCGGAGGAGCACCTCCTCCCGGAAGACGGCCGCAACGGCCGTGCGGCGCAGGGGGCGCACGATGAAGGCCCACAGGAACGGCGCGCCGAACGTGACGAGCCCCAGGCTGTCGATGAATGCCTCCACGAACTCGACTTCGCGCCCGGTGACATGGGGCAGAACCGCCATGAGCAGCATTTCGATCAGAAACATGATCAAAAGAAGCACGATGAACTGCCACACCGGTGAAGGAAGGCGGTGGTGGAGTGCGGAGATTTTTGTGAAATCCATGCGGAGCTCCGCTGAGAGGGGATAGCCCGCCCGGTCTGCGCAAAAACGGGACAAGTGACACTACTCATACGTATCGGCATCCGTTGCGCAAACTTTACCGTCTTCCGTCATCGATGCCCGTCAGCCGTCGGAGGAAGCGTAGCGGGCGGCCACGGCGGCGGCAGTGCGGGCCACCTCGGCCCGCAAGTCGGGAGGAGAGAGGACCTCGGCATGGGCACCGTAGGAGAGGATCCAGGCGATGATCTCCATGCGGCCGCCGGCGGTGAAGGAGAGGACGCAGGCGCCGTCGGGCTCCATGCGGACCTCCTGGGTGGGGTGCCAGATCCGGCTGCGGACCGTATGGGCAAGTTCGGGCGAAAAGCGGATCGCCACGGGCAGGGGTTCCTCCTCAACGATCCCGAAGGCATCCCGCAGCCGCTCGGCCGGCCGGTAGTCATCGGGGATCTCGAACCGCTCGCGGGTCACCTCGACGGAGGTGATCCGCTCGGCGGCAAACGTGCGCAGCGCCCGCCGGTTGTGGGCGTAACCGACCAGGTAGAGCCCTCCCTTGTAGAAGACCAGGGTATAGGGGTCCACCTCGTACAGGGCGGACCGCCCCTGCCCCTTGGCCTGGTAGGCGAGCCGCACCCGGTACTGGTAGATGAGGGCATCGCGCAGGCTGCGCAGCCCATCCCCCACCCGCGAATAGTCGCGCCGTCCCTGCAGAAGCGGCACGGACACCTCGGCAATCCGCTCCATGTGGGCTGCGTAGCGTGGGGGAAGGACCGAGCTCACCTTGCGGAAGACCGCATCCAGGTCCTCCCGGAAGGGGGTGCCGTCCAGAAAGTGGAGCTGGGTGCGGAAAAACGAGAGCGCCACCAGTTCCTGAAGGGTGAAGGTAATGGGGGGAACGTCCCGGAAGCGAGTGATGAAGCGGTAGACCTTGCGCCCCTCCTCCCAGTCGGAGACCAGGGGATATCCCGCCTCGTGGATGGCGGCCAGGTCCCGGTGGATGGTGCGGCGGTCCACGCCGGTTTCCTCGGTCATTTCGGCAATGGTCACGCCGTGCCGCGCCTCGATGAGGCGGATGAGGTCATGGACCCGGGCTGCCTGGGAGTACTTCTTCGCCGGTTTTCCCTTTTTCATGGGGCACCTCCTGGGAAAGGGATGATAGCCCGGAACAGAAGGCGGGGAAAGCGGAAAAGGGGTCTCCGGCCAGCGGGGTGATGGCGGCGAGGCTGAGCGGATTGGAGAAAACGTTCCAGGCGGCCGTCAACGGCATGGAGAGATACGGCGCCTAGTATGATTGGCATATTTTCATTGAAATCTACATATCAGGCCACGCATAATGACTGCGCTGCCCCTTCCGGCCCCCCACGGACCGTTCGGGGCGAGGCATGATATGCATTTGCACGGACAGCCGGCAATGCTATAGTACATGCAAATAAACGGATTTAGCAAACTCAACAACGACAAACGTATGCGCGGCACTATCGTTTCCCTCATCGCCCTTGCGGCCGGAGTCATCCTGTCACTGCTTCTCGGCTGGTTCGCCGTGGGAAACTACCGGAGCGCCCGCCCCATTGCCGAAGGGAATCTCCGGGGGCTCGCCCTTTCGCTCACGTCGGCGCTGGAATCGATTGCGGCCCGCGACTCGTCCCTGACTTCGCTGGCCGCCTTTCGCGCCCGGGACATCGCCTATGTCTCGGTCATCGACCGCAACGGCACCATCGTCTTTCACTCCAATGCCGACCTGGTCGGATCGCGGGTGACGGATCAACGGTACGAGACGGTTCTCGGCGGACGGGGCCTGGCGGAAAACCGCATCAGGCTCGGCACGGGCGAAGAGGTGTACGAATATCACTCTCCCCTCCACCTCCCCGGCCGGACCCTGGCCCTGCGCCTGGCACTTCACCCCTGGCGGGCCGATGCGGTGATCCATCGGGCCAGGGTCGGCATGGTGGTGCTGTTTTCGCTGCTGGCGGCGGCCTGGACAATGGGGGTGCTCCTCTATCGCCACGCCCGCCAGGCCCAGGAGCACCGGCTGGAAATGATCCGCCGGGAGCGGCTTGCGCAACTGGGGGAAATGGGGGCGGTACTCGCCCACGAGGTGCGCAACCCCCTGTCCGGAATCAAGGGCTATGCCCAACTGCTCATGGAGCGGAGCAACAACGATGAAAACCGGGAATTCTCCGCACTGATCGTCACCGAGGCGATCCGGCTCGAATCGCTCGTCAACGACCTTCTTGCCTACGCCCGGCCCGAGCCCGGGCCAGAAGGGCCGCTCCAGGTAAACGCGGTGATTGACCATGTGCTGGCACTGGTGGACCCCGAAGCGCGGGCCGCCGGCGTCACCATCGCGGCATCCCTTGCCGCGGGGCTGGCCACCAGAGGAAACGAGGCGCGGCTGGAGCAACTCATCCTCAATCTGGCAAAGAACGGCATTCAGGCCATGCCGGACGGGGGAACGCTCACCGTTGTCTCCCGGCGCGAAGGGAAAACGGTGGAGATCAGCGTGGCAGACCACGGCCACGGCATTGCCCCCCATGACCGGGAGCGGATCTTCACCCCGTTCTTCACCACAAAGGCCCGGGGCAGCGGCCTGGGGCTGGCCGTCTGCCGCAAGATAGCCGAAGCACACGGGGGGAGCATCAGCGTAGCGGACAATCCCGGCGGCGGCAGCGTTTTCCGGGTAACACTCCCCCTTCACCGATGAGAGGCAGACCGCACCCATGACGACACGCATACTCATAGCCGAAGATGACAGCACCTTCCGGGGATTTCTCAGGACAGTCCTCAAGGGGGAGGGATACGACATCCGGGAGGCCGCTGGCGGGGAAGAGGCCTTGGCCCTGCTGCGCCGCGAATCCTTCGATCTGGTCCTCTCCGACCTGCGGATGCCCGGCATCGGAGGGCTGGAACTCCTCCGGGCGAGCCGCGAGGACCCCTATCCCCCGGCGTTCGTCATCCTGACGGCCTTCGGCACCATCGAGGAAGCAGTGGCCGCGGTGAAAGAGGGAGCAGCGGATTTCCTCACCAAGCCCCTGAAGGACCCGGACACCCTGCGGGTTCTCGTGGGACGGGTCCTGTCCGGGAAGAGCCGCGAGCGGGAATACCTGGCCCTCAAGGAAACCGAAACGGCGGGACTCCCGCCGGAGGATCTCATCTTCGCCGGCGAGGCCATGGCCCCGGTACGGCGACTCGTGGGAGAGGTCGCCCCCACCGGCACCACCGTGCTGATAAGCGGGGAAAGCGGCACCGGCAAGGAGCTCATCGCCCGGGCCGTGCATCTCCTGTCACCCCGACACGGGGCCGGCTTCGTGGCGGTGAACTGTGCGGCAATCCCCGACCCCCTGCTCGAAAGCGAGCTGTTCGGCCACGAGCGGGGGGCCTTTACCGGCGCGGTCCAGGCCCGGCGGGGAAAATTCGAACTGGCCCAGGGGGGAACTCTCTTTCTGGACGAAATCGGGGAACTCCCTCTCCCCCTTCAGGCGAAGCTCCTGCGGGTCCTCCAGGAGCGGGCCTTCGAGCGGGTGGGAGGAAACCGGGAAATCCGGGCGGACGTGCGGGTAGTGGCTGCCACCAACCGGGATCTGGCCGTTGAAATCCGCGAACGGCGCTTCAGGGAAGACCTCTTCTATCGCCTGAACGTATTCCCCGTCGCGCTCCCCCCATTGCGGGAGCGCCGCGACGCCCTGCCGCACCTGGTGAACTGGTTCATCCGTCGTTTTTCGGGCATGACCGGCAAAAAAATCCGGGGCATCGAGCCCGATGCCATGGCGGCCCTCAAGCGCTACCCCTGGCCCGGCAACATCCGCGAACTCCAGAACGCCATCGAACGGGGAGTGATCCTCGCCCGGCACGCCCTGACCCTCGACGACCTCCCGGATACCTTCAGGGCACCCCTTCCCGCCGGACAGGAGGGGGAAGGAGTTCTCAAGGGGGTGGAGCGGGAGGCAATCCTGGCCGCCCTCAAAAGCTGCGGCAACAATCGGCGACTGGCCGCCGAAAAGCTCGGCATCTCCCGGCGCACCCTCCAGTACCGCCTTCGGGAGTACGGGTTGGTGGGGGATGATCGGGACGGTGCAAATTAGTCGTGAACACGTGCACATTCTGCACCAAAGCAACCCGAAAACACCAGGGGCACTACGCAAAAACATCAACCATTTCAGTATACTGCAACAGGCACCAATCCCTGGCATGGTGCGTGGAACAGAGATCGGCAGCGATTGTCGATCCCGCATCGACACCACTAACCACACAGGGAGGAAAAAGAAATGACCGGAAAAGTACTTGCAGTGGCAGTGATGGTGGCAGCAGGAGCCCTTGCCCTCGGCGGCGAGGCCATGGCCCGGGGCGGTAAGGGCCCCATGGCCGGCCAGGGGACCGGAGACCGGCTCCAGCTCCGCGACGGAAGCTGTCTCAGCAGCACGGCAACGGCGGCGTCCGCCGCAACCTCGTCCCGCCAGCAGCTCCGTGACGGCAGCGGAACCGGCACCGCTCGCCAGGGCGTCGGGACGGGAGCCATGAGGCGCCTCGGCCCCGGCGACGGCACCGGCAACGTCACCCCGCCCCAGGACGGCATGGGCTACGGCTCGTCCTATACCGGCAGGACCGCCCAGTAGTCGACTCATCAACAGGCAAGGAACCACCATGAACAGAGGCCGCTCGACCCTCATCCTCACGATTCTTGTCCTCCTGGCCCTTTTCCATGCGGGAAACGCCACGGCAGGCTGGGGATTCGGCTTCGGCTGGGGATGGGAGAAGAGCGGCCTCGACCTTGATGAAGGCTACGACCTCAACACGGTCGTCACGGTGACGGGCACCATCGCCTCCGTCGAGCCGGGCGGCAACGGCACGCATATGCTCGTAACGATCAAGGAGGGGGAAGACACCGTTGTCCTGGCGCTCGGTCCGCGCTGGTACTGGAATGAAAACGGCTTCCCCCTGAAACCGGGCGATCGGCTTACAGCCCGTGGAGCCAAGGCCATCGGCAAGGACGGCACCATCTACCTCCTGACCCAGAAGGTCGGCAACAGTTCAACCGGCGGGGAAACCGTCATCCGGAGCGATGCGGGGCGCCCCTTCTGGTCCGGAAGCGGCCGTGGCAACACGACCCGCCCGACCTCTCCGGTGAGACGTGGAGGGGGGCGACACGGGAGATGAAGCGGATGAATGGAACAACAGCGGCTATGTTGTGGCGCGGAAGGCTCATTCTTTCGCTTTTTGTCGCGTGCGCCCTGCTTTGCATCAGCCGTCCGGCAGCCCTGGCCGCCGAACGGCGGGACGCTCCCGTCGAGGGACGACGGGGCGCCGTGGGGCTGGGGGTCGACTTCGCGACAGGCGACTACGGCAGCGGCACCAGCACCGATTTCATCGCCGTGCCCCTCATCGTGGACCTCTACCCCACCGAACGGCTGGACCTGGAACTGATTATCCCCTGGGTGTACCAGACCAATGGCGACAATGCCTACGGAACGGTCATGCCCTACCGGCAGGGGTATGCCCGCGGCGCCGCCACGGCAACGGGCACCCGGTTCCAGGCGGGGGCCGGCGGCAGCTCCGGCTCAACGGCAGGCGGATCAGCGGGCTCGGCCAGCGGCCTCGGCGACATCACCCTCACGGCCGGCTACATCATCATTCCCGAGGGAACGGTGGTGCCCCGGGTACGCCCACTCATCTACCTGAAGCTCCCCACCGCCGACGAGAACAAAGGGCTCGGTACCGGTAAATTCGACGCGGGCGGAGGCCTCGCGCTGGACAAGTGGCTCGGAGACTGGCGCCCCTTCGGCGAGGCGGTCTGGATCGTCCAGGGCTCCTCCGATCTCTACGCCACCAAGGATTACCTCAGCTACGAGGCCGGTCTCGGCAGGCAGTTCACGCCATCTCTGTATGCTGCGATCCTCGGTCGTGGCGCAACGGCCCCGGCAGAGGATTCCGACGCGCCATTCGAGGGGCGTCTCAAGGGGGTCTACGCCGTTGGTTCCATGGCCCTTGAAGGCTATGTGGCGGCGGGGCTGTCCGACGCCAGCCCCGATTTCGCCGCAGGACTGACGGTTTTCTATGACTTTTGACAGGCAGGGAGCAGCAGTCCGGTCGTCTTGCGCAACCGCCGTGCTGCTCTATACTTAACCCTGTCAATTCATTTCACGTTCAGGAGGAACTCGAATGAAAACCCGGAATCTCGCATGGGGAATGGCCCTCACCCTGGTGGCGGGCGTCGCCTGGGGGAAAGAGGATGTCATGAAACGTGCGCAGGGGCTCTTCAAGCCGATCCCTGCCAAACCGCCGGTCATGAAGGACAATCCGGCCAGTCCGGCCAGGGTCGAACTGGGGCGGATGCTGTTCTTCGATCCGCGGCTTTCGGCATCGCACATCATCAGTTGCAACACCTGCCACAACGTGGGCCTGGGCGGCACCGACCTCCTGGAAACCTCCATCGGCCACGGCTGGCAGAAGGGACCACGCAACTCCCCCACCGTGCTCAATGCCGTCTACAACATCGCCCAGTTCTGGGACGGCCGGGCCGAGGACTTGGCTGCCCAGGCCAAGGGGCCGGTCCAGGCATCGGTGGAGATGAACAACAAACCCGAAAACCTGGTCGCCACCCTCAAGAGCATTCCCGGCTACCCGCCCCTGTTCCGCAAGGCCTTCCCGGGGCAGGGCGATCCGGTCACCTTCGACAACGTGGCCAAGGCCATCGAGGTCTTCGAAGCAACCCTCATCACCCCCGACGCCCCCTTCGACAAGTACCTGAAGGGCAACCGCAAGGCCATCAGCACCACGGCGGAACAGGGACTCGCCCTCTTCCTGGACAAGGGGTGCGCAGCCTGCCACAGTGGCGTCAACATGGGCGGAACCGGCTACTTCCCCTTCGGTGTCCGTGAAGACCCGGGGCCGGAGGTGCGGCCCGTGGACGACACCGGCCGTTTCAAGGTGACCAGCACGGCCGCGGACAAATACGTATTCCGCTCGCCGAGCCTGCGCAACGTGGCCATCACCATGCCCTACTTCCATTCGGGCAAGGTCTGGAAGCTGAAAGACGCCGTCAAGATCATGGGAAGCGCCCAGCTCGGCACCACCATCACCGATACGGAAGCCGAGAAGATCGTCACCTTCCTCGACACCCTCACCGGCGCGCAACCGAAGATCATGCACCCGGTCCTGCCTCCCAACTCGGACGATACCCCCAGGCCGGTCAGCAACTGACAGCGTTATGCCCGGCAACGAAAAAAGGCTTCGCGGAAAACCCGCGAAGCCTTTTGATGTTGAATGGTGCCCAGAGACGGAATCGAACCGCCGACACGAGGATTTTCAGTCCTCTGCTCTACCAGCTGAGCTATCTGGGCGAAAAGAGCTTTAGGTTATAAACCGAAGCGGGAATTGTGTCAACCCTTTTTTCGCGCGTGCCCGGAACCGGCAGGGGTGTTCAGCCGGACACCGGGGCTCAGGCGCGGGAGATGAACCGGCAGTCACGGGTGTCGACCTTGATCTTCTCGCCAACCTCAAGATAGGGAGGGACCTGGAGAGTGAGGCCTGTTTCGAGAGTGGCCTCCTTGGTCTGGGCGGTGGCGGTGGCATTCTTGATGACCGGCGGGGTGTCGGTGATGGTCAACTCCACCACCTGGGGCGGATCAACGCTGACGAGCCGCTCCTGGAAGAGGCCGAGGACCACCTCGGTGCCGTCGAGAAGGTAGGGCTGGATCACCTGGAAGGACTCGGCGCCCATCTCGAACTGCTCGTAGGTCTCCAGGTCCATAAAGACGCCATGGTCGCCGTCGGTGTAGAGAAATTGCCCCTTGTGGCGCTCGAATTCGGCCTCTTCCACCTTGTCGCCGGAGCGGAAGGTCTTGTCGAGCACCTGGCCGGTCAGGAGGTTGCGGTGGCGGGTCTTGACCATGGTGCTGGCACCCCGGGCGGACGGGGATTGGAAGTGGACGTCGAGGATGAGGCACGGGGCGTTGTCGAGTTTGATGACGAGGCCGCGCTTAAAATCGGATGCGGTAAGCATGGTGTCGTTCTCCCTGGGTAAAAAATCTCGCTATTCTTACCAGAAAAATGCTACAAAGACAACCGTATGAACGGGGTATGAGGCCCCGCGGAGAGCCCATGAAGATCGACACCGACCACATCAAGCTCGACAGTTTTCTCAAGGCGGCGAACCTGGTTGCCAGCGGCGGCGAAGCCAAGATCCTCATCGCAGAGGGTGCCGTGCGGGTGAACGGCGAGACGGAACTGCGCCGCGGCCGCAAACTTCGCCCGGGAGACCGGGTGGAGATGGCGGGCGAGTGCGTCATCATCGAGTAGCCAAGGAGCGGCTGTGGACCGTGAGACCGTAAGCTGCCCCGCGTGCGGGTTCAGCAGGGAGATGCCGGCCGGGACCATCCCCGGCGGCGCCCGGGTCACCTGTCCCCGGTGCAGGGATACGTTCATGTTCGCCCGAGGCACTGCTGCCGGAACCGACCCGGTTCCGGCGATCGCGTCTCCGCTGGGTCCGGAAGCAGCCGTTGCCGCCCCGGCGGCCCCGTCGACTGCGCGCCCCCGGACCCTTCGCTTCAGCTTCACCGGCACGGCCAGGGAATACTTCGGCATCTGGATCGTCAACACCCTTCTCAAGATCCTCACCCTGGGGGTCTATTCGGCCTGGGCCAAGGTCCACAAGCGCCGCTACCTCTATGGCAACACCATGCTCCACGGCGCGCCCTTCGACTACCTGGCCAATCCCCGGGCCCTGTTCCGGGGCTGGCTCATCGGGGTGCTGGCCTTTCTGCTCTATACCCTGGGGACCAATTACAGCCCCACCCTCTCCTTCGCCGTCGGCGCCCTGTTCTTCGCGGCCGTGCCGTGGCTCGTGGTCCGCTCGCGCCTCTTCAACCTCCGCAACACGAGTTACCGCAACCTGCGCTTCACCTTCCGGGCCGACTACCGCCAGGCCTACCTGGTCTACGGTCTCCTCTCCCTGCTGGTGCCGCTGACCCTGGGGCTCCTCTATCCCTACGCGGCCTACCGGCGGAAACGGTTCCTCGTGGAAAACTCCGGCTACGGTACGACCTCATTTTCCTTCACCACCACGACCAGGGATTTTTACCTCCTCTACCTCAAGGCCGTGGCCGGCTTTGTCGCGATCGTGACAGTGGCGGTCCCGCTTCTGTTCCTGGCCGGGGGGGCGTTCCTGTCTGCGGACACGGGGGGCCCCTGGCGACTGGCAATCGTGCTGCCGGCGTTCCTCATTCCCCTGGCCTACCTCTATTTCGCCATCTATGTCAGCACCAACGAGACGAACCTCACCTGGAACGGCACGCAGGTGGCAGGCGCCCGTTTCACCTGCTCGCTCCGGGCCCGTCACATGGCATGGCTCTATCTCTCCAATGCCGTGGCCATCTTCCTGACCATGGGGCTCATGATCCCGTGGGCCACGGTGAGGGTCCTCCGCTACCGGATGGAGAGCCTGACCGTCCTTGCAACCGGAGATCTGCAGGAGTTTGCCGCGGCACCGGCCGAGGAGGTGGCGGCCACCGGCGAGGAGATCGGCGACATCTTCGGTATCGACGTGGCCCTATGAGTGAAGCACGCGGTCTGTTCTACGACGGGATCAGTTCAGCCCAAACCGCGGTAACGCTGGTTGTGGAGAGCAAGAACCTGCGGGTGCGGGGAGAGGGAGTGGAGCGGACCTGCTCCATCCACGAGGTGACGGTTTCACCCCGGCTGGCAACGGTCCGCCGTTCCATCCGCTTCCCCGACGGCGCCCTCTGCGAGCTCTCCGACGAACGGTTCGCGGACGGCCTTCTCCGCCGCCAGGAAAGGGGACGAAGCTCGGCAGCGCTCCACCGGTGGGAGAAAAGCCTGCCCCGCGCCCTCGCGGCCCTCGTCCTGACCGTCGCGGTCATCGCGGCTTTCGTGACGTATGGCATTCCCGCCCTGGCACGAAAGGCGGCCTTCGCCATCCCGCCGTCCACCGAAGAATCCCTGGGGCGGGAAGGGCTTGCACTCCTGGACCGGATGGTGTTCACCCCCCCTCAGCTTCCGGACGCGCGCCGTCGGGAGCTGACCCGCCTCTTCGCCCGCATGACCCGCGAGCTGTCCTACGCGGGAGGATACCGGATCGAATTCCGGCGGAGCGACCGGCTCGGCGCCAATGCCCTGGCGCTGCCGTCGGGGATCATCGTGGTGACCGACGGCTTGGTGACGCTGGCAAAAAACGACGACGAAATCGTTGCGGTCCTGGCCCACGAGATGGGGCACGTGCGCAACCGCCACGCCCTGCGCCATATCCTCCAGAATTCCGCCACCGGGCTTCTGCTGGCAACCATCACCGGCGACATCACCTCGGTGACATCCCTGTCGGCAGGGCTCCCCACGGCTCTGGTCGACGCCCGGTTCTCCCGCGGGTTCGAGGTGGAGGCCGACGACGCGGCGGTCGAATATCTCCGCGGCAAAAGGATACCGCTTTCCCGGTACGCAGATGTCCTGGCCCGGCTCGAACGGGATCACCAGCGCAGGGCCGGGGAAGGAGAGGACCGGAAGAAAGAGCGCTCGCTCAGCGACTACTTCTCCACCCATCCGGCCACCGACGAACGAATCAGGCGCTTCATGGCGAACGGCGGCGGAGCAGACGCTCCCAGGGGTCGTTGACAGCCATCACGCGGGGCATCGCCCCCACTGACAGGAGAGACAATCCCATGGAATTCAAGGATAGCATCGTGGTCGTCACCGGCGGCACCCGGGGGATCGGCCGGGCCATTTCCCTCCACTTCGCCCGGCAAGGGGCACAGGTGACCGCCGCCTACCGCGCCGACGAAGAGGCGGCCCGCACCCTGGAAGCCGAGGCAGCGGGGCTGCCCGGCTCCATTGCCACGATACGGGCGGACGTGAGCACGGCAGAGGGGGCCATGGCCGCCATCGACGCGGCGAGCAGGGAGAGCGGCACCCTCCACGTCCTCGTGAACAACGCGGGGATCATCCGGGACGGCTACCTGGCCATGATGGCCGAGGACGACTGGGATGCGGTCATGCGGGCCAACCTCTCCCCCCTCTTCCACTGCTGCAAGTGGGGGGTGCGGAAAATGCTCGCCAGACGGAGGGGCGCCATCATCAACCTCTCCTCCGTGTCGGCCTTTGCCGGCACTGCCGGGCAGACCAACTATGCCGCAACCAAGGGAGCCGCGGTCAGCTTCACCAAATCCCTGGCCCGGGAAGTGGGTCCCCTCGGCATCAGAGTGAATGCCGTGGCGCCGGGGCTCATCGAAACGGAAATGATTGCCGGCATGAAGCGGGAGATGGTCGACCGGATCGTGGAAGGCAGCATCCTCGGCCGCACCGGGCGCCCGGAGGAAGTGGCCGAGGCCGTGGCCTTCCTGGCCTCGGACCGGGCATCCTACATAACCGGCCAGTGCCTGGTGGTCGACGGCGGAATCCTCTGACAGGCCGTGCCACACCGGCGGAGACCGGCAACTTTTCTTTGCCTTCGCCGGACCGTCCGGCTACAATATCACCATCTGGCAGTTATCCACTAAACGGGCCTTGCCCGGCCCGTCGAGCCGCTTGAACGAATTACGATGGACAAAACCAGCATCGCCATAACCGGCCTCGGCATCTTCTGCGCGGCCGGCAAAGACCTGGCCTCCTTCACCGACGCCCTTCTGCACGGACGCAGCGGTATCGGTCCGGTGGATATTTTCGACGTCTCGCCCTTCCCTTCTCACATCGGAGCCCAGGTGCGCGACTATTCCCCCCTGGACTACTTTGACCGGGCCGACGCCCGGCGGCTTTCCCGCACCGACCAGTTCGCCGCCGTTGCAGCGGCGGAGGCCCTTGGCATGAGCGGCGCCGGGAAACACTACGATCCCTTTACCGTGGGGGTCTGCGTGGGAGCCGGTGCATCGGGGATGATCCACGGCGAGGCGTGGCTCCGGGACCGGCTTGCGGGCGGCAGGGGACGGCCGGGTGACCTGCGCTGCATCCTGCCGGACCGAACCACCACTGCCCTGGCGGAGCGTTTCGGCCTCTGGGGCTACCAGGGAAGCATCACCACCGCCTGCTCCTCGTCGGCCACGGCCATCGGCTGGGGTGCCGACCTCATCGCCACGGGACAGCTCGACGCATGCCTCTGCGGCGGGAGCGACACTCTCTCCATCCTCACCTATGCCGGCTTCAACTCTCTGCGGGTCGTCGATCCCGAGCCCTGTTCCCCCTTCAGCCTGGGCCGCCAGGGAATATCCCTCGGCGAAGGGGCGGCCTTCGTGGTCCTGGAACGGGAGGAGACGGCACGCAGCAGGGGCGCCCGCATCTACGGCCGCGTTCTGGGCTATGCCCTGGCCGGTGAGGCCCATCACATGACCGCACCGGAGCCCTCCGGGTCGGAAGCGGCTCGGGTAATGCGGGCCGCCCTCGACAATGCGGGGGTTGCTGCCGGCGAAATCGGCTGGGTTAACGCCCACGGCACCGGCACCCCCCTCAACGACGCGGTGGAAAGCAAGGCCATGAAACTCGTGTTCGGCACTGACGTGGAGCGCGTCCCCCTGGTCTCCACCAAGGGGATGACCGGCCACTGCCTGGGCGCCGCCGGCTCCATCGAAATCGTCGCCACCGTAACGGCCCTGGGGGCGGGGATTATCCCCCGGACCCTCAACTTCCGGGGGAGCGATCCGGAGTGCGACCTGGACTACTGCCACGACGGCCCCCGGCAGAGCTCGGCAACCGTTGCCCTGTCCAATTCCTTTGCCTTTGGCGGCAACGTTACCTCGGTGGTGATCGGACGATGAGCATCCCGTCAATGGACATAGCCGTCACCGGCCTTGCCGCCATCTCCGCTGCCGGGGTGGGAATCGAACCGCTACGGGAGACGATGGCACAGCGCCAATGCCGCCTCACCCCCGTCCCCGTCGAAGTCCTCGGCACGGGAGGATATCTCTGGGGCAAGGCGGACGCCTTCAGGGCCGCAGACTTCATGCCCCCCCTCAAGGCCCGCAAGTTCGACCGGTGCAGCCTCCTGGCCACCGTGGCCGCAGGCATGGCCCTGGCCGATGCCGGCATCGACCCGAAGGGGGGCGACCCCACACGCATCGGCATTGCCCTGGGCTGCGGCTTCGGCGGCATCGCCAATTCCGTGGAGTTTCTGAGCGGCTACTTCTCCAGGGGAGTGGAGGGGCTCGTGCCCATGCTCTTCCCCAACACCGTTGCCAATGCCGCCGCCAGCAACGCCTCCATCGAGCACGGCCTCAAGGGACCCAACGTGACCCAGGTGCAGCGTTTCTGCTCCGCAGAGGCCGCCATCCAGATGGCCTGCCGCTTCCTGGAGGAGGGGCGGGCCGATGTGATGCTGGCCGGCGGAGTGGATGAGTTGACCCCGCTGATGATGGCCGGTTTCCGGGCCGCGGGCCAGTTGCGGACCTATGCCCGCTCCTTTGGCGAGGGGTGCGGCATCCTGGTCCTCGAGCGGCGGGACCATGCGGAGCGGAGCGCCGCCAGGCTGCGGGGCAGGATCACGGGACTGCGGACCGTGGGCATGCTGCCCGCCGGCCGGGAACGGGAGGCGGTCGACCGGCTCATGCCACCCGCTACACCGGCCCTGGTGTCGTTCTCGGGGGCCGCAGCCGACAATACAGCCCTCACCACCCCGCTTCCTGCCGTGCCGGCCATGGAACCGGGCAATCTTATCGGACGCTCCCTGGCCATGGGGGGCCTTGCCCTGGCCGCCCTCCTGCTGGTCCTCCCCGAAGATGCCCGGGGGCTCCATCTGGCGGCTTCGCCCGAGGGCCCGTACCACGCCATCGACGTCACCGGGGGTATGCGTGCATAGCCCCGCTCCGTGGGACTTCCTGCCTCACCGCTATCCTTTTCTCGTCCTCGACCGTATAATCGCCAGGGAGCCCGGCCAATCAGCCACGGCCCTCATGCGGACGACCGCCGGTACGCGGGGATGCTCCCCCCTGCTCCTGCTGGAGGCCATGGCCCAGTTGGGCGGCATCGTCGCGGCGGACGACGCAAACGGCGGCGGCATCCTCGCAGCCGTTGACCACGCCGACTTTCACGGCACGGTGGAAGCGGGAGATTCCCTGACCGTCTCCGTGACGGTCGTGAAGTCCTTCGGTCCCCTCCACCTGGTTGCGGGCGAGGTGACGGCCGACGGGCGCCCGGCCGCCTCCGCCACAATAACCCTCAAGGTAGGAACCCCTCGATGATAGCAAGCCGACTCGCACGCATTCTGTTCGCGTTCGTACTCCTGGCGCTGGCCGTCCCTGCACCCGGCCACGCGGCACGGATCTCTCCGCGGGAAGGACTCGAATTCCTCCGCTCGGCCTTTGCCGGGGTCAACGACTTCACCGCCGAGATCACGCAGGAAAAGCAGATCGCCCTTATGAAAAAGAAGCTGGTGACGAACGGGATGGTCCGTTTCCGCAAGCCCGACAGCTTCATGATGGAACTTAATCCCCCCCACGCCAGCCGCGTGTTGCTGCGGGACAACGTCATCTCCACCCTGCTCCCCGCCGACGGAGTCCGGCAGAAGATCGTGCTTCCTCCCGACGAAGGGCTCGCCCGCTGGTTCGCCCTCATGGAAAAGCCGGTCACATCGGTCCCCGACGGGGTCGCCGTCCAGGCGGAGCGGAACGGCGACGCCGTCACTATTTCCATAGCCCCCTCCCAGGGACGGGGAGTGAAGAACCTTCAGGTCATCCTCGCCACCGACGGGAAACTGAGGCGGGTGGTCATCGAAGAGCAGAACCGGGACCGGACCGTCATCTCCTTCCGCAATGTCCGCCGGAACGTGGGGCTCACCGACCGCGACTTCAGGATAGAGTGAGGGTGCTGCCGCCATGAGACGACTCGCCCTGTTCCTCATCCTTGCCGTCGCCCTTGCGGCCGGCTGCGCCACGGTGCCGCAGCCCCAGGTGCCTCTCGAACCGGGGGCCAGGGTGGAAACCCTGGCCGCCACGGTCTCCCTCTCGGTCAAAACGCCCGACGGGAGCACCGGCGGCAACGGCTATCTCCTCTATCACCGCCCCGACCGCTTCCACATGGTCATGCTTACCCCCTTCGGCACCACTGCTCTGGAATTTTTCGCCGCTGGCGAGCGGATCACCATCCTGCTCCCCTCCAAGGGACAGGCCTATGTGGGAACCTTCGCCGACCTGCCGGCCAAGGGGGGGCTCCAGGGGTGGCGCATGATGCAGTGGGTGGTGGAAGGTTCCCCCCTCTACCGTCCCGAAGCGGCCGGGCGAACCGAAGAGCAGACGGACGACGGCGGCGTCACCCTCGCCACCTATGGCCCCGATGGACTTCTGGAGCGCAAGCGTTCGGCGCGTGGAGAGGTGATCTACCGGAACTACCGCTCCCTGGGGGGGGTGCCGTTTCCCGCCCAGGTCGAGTTCAGCGACAGCCACGGCGTGCGGGTGAAGATAGCCTTCGACGAGCCGGAGGTGAACGCTCCCCTTGACGAGTCGGCGCTCACCCCTGCCCTGGAGGGGATGACGGTCATGCCGCTGGCAGGCCTGAAGGGGCTCTAGGTGCGGCGTCTCGTCGCCCTTGTCCAGGCTGCCATCGGCCGGCACCTGGCATGGATTTTCCGGGTCACCTGGCATCACCCCCGGACGACCCTGGCCGGCTCGCTCCTGGCCCTCTGCCTGGCCATCGCCTCCATCGCGGGCCTCCGCTTCGAATCGGACATCTTCAAGCTCTTCCCCACTGACCGGGGAGCACTTCGCCTCTTCCTGGACACCCTGGAATGGACCGGCAGCGCCGGTGAGGCCTACCTCCTCCTGGAAGGGGAGCGGGAGCGGCTTCCCGCCGAGGCCGAAGCCCTGGCCACACGGCTCCGGGCCCTGCGGGTGGACGGCGAGCCAGCTCTTCGCTCGGTTTCCTACCGGGTGGTGGAACCTGCCGACCTGCCCGATTTCGCGGCTTTTGTCGGTCGGGCCGTAACACTGCCCCAGCTCTTTCTCGCCCCCGGCAAGGTGGACGAGTTCGCGGCCCGCCTGGAGGCGTACGAAATGGATAGGGCCCTGCGGCGGGCCACGGCAGAACTGGCCGCCGGTGGTGGGGTTGGGAGCCGGGACCTGGTGGCCGCCGACCCCCTGGCCCTCCGCGAATTGATCTTGCCGCGCCTCCAGGAGGCAAGCCAGGCCCTGGACCTGGACCCCGAGTCCCCCTACTTCCTCTCCCGGGACGGACAACTCCTCGTCATGATCGCTGAGCCGGCCCGGCCGGTGCAGGACATGGCATTCGCCCGCAAGCTCGTGGCGGGCATCAACGAGGCACGGGCAGCCGTGGGGCCGGGCGTTTCGGTTTCCTGCGCCGGGGCGCACCTCTCGGCTGTCATTGATGAAGCGGTCATGAAGCGGAATATCCTCGCCTGCATCGCCTCATCCCTGGCAGTGGTTCTCGGGCTCTTCTTCATGACCTACCGGCGGATGCTGCCGACCCTTCTCATCCCTGTCATCATCGCCTTCGGCACGGTCATGGCCCTGGGCACGGCGGGGCTCATCCTGCCGTCGGTCCATATCATATCCTTCGCTTTCACGGCTCTCATCATCGGCCTCGGCACCGACTACTCCATTCACCTCTACGACCGCTACCGCACGGAGCGGAGTGCGGGCCGCGACGCCGAAGAGTCCCTGCGGCTCGCCGTGGTCGACACCGGCCACGGCGTCTTCACCGCCGCCACCACCACGGCATTTCCCTTCCTTGCCCTGGTGATTTCCGATGTGCGGGCGCTCTCAGAGCTGGGACTCCTGGTGGGACTGGGGGTCCTCTACTCGCTCTATGCCACCTTCTTTTTCCTGCCGCCGCTTCTCATCTTTGCCGAGCAGCGCGCCCCCGACGCACTTCACCCGCCCCTCCCGAGCCTGGGGCTTACCCGTCTCTGGCGCCTGACCCAGCGCCGGCCCCGGACCATCGCGTTCATCTCCTTGGCCGCCGTTGCCGGCCTTGCCCTGGCGGCCTTTTCCATCTCTTTCGAAGGGGATCTGAAAAATCTGCAGCCGCGGCACTCGGAAGCGTTCCTGACCCAGGAGCGGATCGAACGCCACCTGAGCATTTCCCCCAGCCAGATGCTGGTGGCGGTGGAGGGGGACGATCTTGGCGACGTGATGCGACGGGGTAGAGAGGTTGCGGCTCTGGCCGAGGAGTACCGGCAACGCCGGGAACTGGTGGCCGTCACCTGGCTCGGCAGCGTGATGAACGGCACAGGGGAACAGCAGCGGGTGCTGGAGCGGCTCCGGCAACGGCCGGCAGTGCGGGAGGCGCGTGGAGAATTGGGGCTGGCGCTTGAACGGGCAGACTTCGACGCGGCCATGTTCCCCGAAGCCCTATCCGGACTCGGCCGGCTCGCCACAGCAGGGCCGGTACCAATGGCCGAGGCCGTGGCGCTCCTCAGGAACTCTCCCCTCGGCGGGATGGTGGACCGGTTCCTGGTGGAACGGAACGGCCGCTGGCATCTCCTCATCACCCTGCACTATCGGGGCGATGCCTTTCCCCAGGAGCGTTTCCTGGGCGAACTGGCGGCCCTGGCCCCCCAGGCGCGGACCACGGGGCCCGACCTCATCAGCCGCCAACTGGCAGAATCGGTTCGGGGAAGCTTCATGGAGGGGTTCGCCATTGGCGGAATCCTGATCCTTTTCCTCCTGGTGGTCCACTTCGAATCCCTGGCAGGCATCGCCGCATCGCTCCTGCCGGTCTTTGCGGGGGTGGTCTCCATGCTCGGCCTCATGGCCGCCACCGGCATGAAGATCAACTTCATGAACGCCATGGTCCTGGTCACCATCCTTGGCATGGGAAGCGACTATGGGCTCCACGTCTACCACCGGCTGCGCGAGGGAGATGGCAGCGAAGCAGGCGACCGCTATGTCCAGGCGGGCCGGGCGGTACTCCTTTCCGCCCTCACCACCGTGGCCGGGTTCGGCTCCCTGGCCTTCACCGACTACGGCGCCATGTCGTCCATCGGCTGGGCCACCAACTTCGGCATCGGCGCCACGGCCTTCTTCGGCCTGGTGGCTCTTCCCGCTTTCCTGGCGCTTCGGCGCAACCGTAAACCGGCCCGCCTCCCCGCAAAAGAATAGGGCCGACATCGCTGCCGGCCCTATTCCCTGTTTCGCCCAAAATGTGTTGTTTCAGGATGCGGTTTCGTCAAGGGTGATGATACGTACCTGCGTCACCCCCTTGCCGAGAAATCCGAGCCTCCTGGCCGCTTCCCGGGAGAGGTCGATGAAATGGTTCACCCTCTTCCGGCAGCGATCGGTTATGGTGACCGTCACCTCCCGGTCGTTGGCCAGGTTCACCACCTTGACCCTGGTACCGAGAGGGAGGGTGGGGTGTGCGGCGGTGAGCTTCTTCGGATCGTACCGCTTCCCCGATGTCGTTCTTCTTCCGTGATAGCGCGTGGCGTAGTACGAGGCGGTCCCCCTGACCCCCTCGTCGGCCGTGGCCTCGACCGCGGCCTCTGTGTCCGATGTTTCCTGTGCTGCGATTTCCTCTGCTTGCAAGGACAGTGTCTGGATCTGGAAGAACGCCTGACAGAGAATGATCAGGATGGCCAGGCGCCCTTTCCGGAGTGCAGATACCATAGGCACCTCCTTCTGGGCGAGGCACTCCTATAGCACGGCCGCGGGGGACAGGTCAAGCCAAAAGAAGGCTAACTCCGCGCAATACCGTTTAAATTCAGCCGGTTAAAAGGGGACGAACAGCGGCGCGTCCGACCGGGGAATCACTCCCGCGGCCTCGGCCCGGGACAGGAGCTCAATCACGGCAGCCTCCCCTTCGGGACCGAGCTGAAGGGAAAAATCATTCACGTAGAGGTCGATGTGGGCAGTGCAGACTTCGTCGCTCATCTCCTGGGAATGGGCGCGAATGTAAGCCTTCGCCTCGCCGGGGTTCGCCTGGGCAAACGCCACGCTCGACCGCAGCGCCTGCTCCACGGCGATGATGGTCTCCACGCCCAGGTCGCGCCGGGCAACGATCCCTCCCAGGGGGATGGGACAGCCGGTTTCCCTCTCCCACCACTCCCCCAGATCCATAAGCTTGGTGAGGCCATGGTCACGGTAGGTGAAGCGCGATTCGTGGATGATGACCCCCGCCGCCACCTCGCCCCGCGCCACGGCCCCCATGATCTCGTGGAACGGCATGAACACGAGGGTGTCGATGGCGGGGTCCGCAAGGCGCAGCAACAGCGCAGCCGTGGTGAAGCGCCCCGGCACGGCCACGGGCTTCCCCCTCAGGTCGGCAAGGGTCGACGCCCCCCGCGTCACCACCAGGGGGCCGCAACCGCGCCCCAGCGCCCCTCCCGAGCGGAGCAGGCAGTAACGGTCGCGCAGATACCCGAGGGCGTGGTAGGAAACCTTGCAGATATCCAGAGCTCCCGCCAGGGCGAGACCGTTCAGGGTCTCCACGTCTTCGAGCCGCTCCCGGAAGGCAAGCCCGCTGGTGGGCACGCGTGCGTGGATCAGGCCGTAGAAGATGAAGGTATCATTGGGACAGGGCGAAAAGCCGAGCGAGAGCGCGTCCATCACTGTTCCTCCCCGCAGGTTTCGAGATATTTGAGAACGAAGCGCTGGGCCTTTTCCACGGCCAGGGGCAGGTTCCAGCGGGAGAGGTCCCGGTCTTCCACCATGTTACTGATCCCCCGGACCTCCAGGCAGTCGACGCCGTAGTCCAGGGCGACCTGGGCCATGGCGGCCCCTTCCATGTTTTCACAGATGGCGTCGAAGCGGCTGGCCAGTTCGTCGCCGCGGGCCGTAGTGCCGCTGCAGGTCGAGACGGTGACGAACTTTCCCCGGCGGATCGGGATGCCGAGGGCCGTGGCCAGTCGGACCGCCTGCTCGGCGGGATGGAGAGAAAGCGGGAACTCGTTGAAGTAGCGCACCCCGTTGCGTTCAACGGCAGGGATGCCGATGAGATCGAGGCCTTCCCACCCCCGGGGGGTGAGAACTCCCTCGTCACCGGAGATTTCGGCTGAGGCGACGGCCAGATCGCCGACCCGGAGGCCGCCCGCGGTGTAGGCGCCGGCGCAGCCGGTGTTGATCACCAGGCGGGGGATGAAGTTCTCGAACAACGCGGCAAGGGCAGCCGCGGTATTGACTTTGCCGATGCCGGTCACGGCCAGGATCACAGGCAGTGCCCCCACCTTGCCGAGCCAGGTGGGACGGCGACCGGCGCCCCCGTGCTCCCGGGCGCCGAGGCTTCGGATCGCCAGCGTCAGTTCCTGCCGGGTTGCGGCAACAACGAGGATCGGGTCCATGGGGGTCATCCGGTGACGATCCGTGGCAGCAGGACCGTGAAGACGCTCCCCGTGCCCGCTTCGCTCACCACCTCGATGCGTCCTCCGTGAGCCTCCACGAACGTCTTGACCAGGGAGAGGCCCAGGCCGCAACCGCCGTCGGCCCGGTTGCGGGCCTTGTCGACCCGGTAGAACCGCTCGAAGATGTGCGACAGATCTTCGGGGGGAATGCCCGGGCCGCTGTCGATGATCGCTACGCGGGCACTGTCGCCGGTCGTATCGACCACCACGGAGATCTCTCCTTCGGCAGGGGTGTACTTGACGGCATTGTCCAGCAGATTCATGAAAACCTGGCGCAGCCGAAGCCAGTCGCCGAGGATGGTAACCGGCTCCTGCCCCACGAAGGCGATGCGGAGATTCTTGTCCGGTGCGATGAGACGCGACTGCTGAACCAGTTCGGCAAGGAGGTCGCTCAGGTCCAGGTCGGCGAGTTCCAGCTTGACTCCCCCCTCGACCCGGGAGAGCTCCAGGAGCGTCTCGATGATCTTGGACATCCGGTTGATCTCTTCCAGGTTGCTGCGTAGAAGCTCGCGAAACTCCTCCGGCTCCTTGGCCCACTTGAGCCCCACCTCGGCCTCGCCGCGCAGAATGGTGAGAGGAGTCCGCAGCTCGTGGGAAACGTCGCCGGTGAATTGCCTGATCCGGTTGAAGGCGTTTTCCAGGCGTTCCAGGGTATCGTTGAACGTGGTGGCGAGCCGGCCGATCTCGTCCTGGGGATTGATGACCTCCAGGCGCAGTCCCAGGTTTTCCGCCGTAATCTTGCGAGCGCTGCGGGTGATCAGGTCAACCGGTTTCAGCGCCCTGCCCGCCAGGAACCATCCGCCCAGGCTCCAGAGAATGAGAGCCAGGGGGATGGAGACGGCAAAGACCAGCTGGACCTTTTCAAGGGTCTCAGCCGGTCCCCGCATGGATGTGCCGACCAGAACGATCTGGTCGAGCCGGCTGTCGGTCATGATGGGGTACACGATGGTGCGGACCGGATAGACATCCAGGTTGACCCTGGTCTCATAGGAAACCTTGCCGGCCTGGACGCGCCGCAACGCGGTCTTGCCCAACGGGATGCGGAGCTCCTCCATGCTCTTGGACGAGGCGGCAACCGCGCCGGAGCCGTCGAGCACCTGCACGTGCTTGCCCGTCAGGCGCGTGCCGATGAAGTCTTCGAGCACCTGGTCGAAGACCGACGGCGCGGCATGGCGGAAAGGCTCCAGAGTGGGGCTTGCCACGGCCTCGGCCACGGTCAGCAGTTCACGGTCGATCTCCTTGTTGAGCTGATTGCTCAGAACCAGGTAGATGAAGGAGCTGAACAGGACCAGAATGACCGCGAGCGTCACCGCATACCAGAGGGTGAGCGAAAAGCGGATTGACCTGAAAAACAACGATCAATCCTCCTCCTTCAGGATGTAGCCCACGCCGCGGACGGTGTGGATGAGCTTCTTGTCGGACTCCCGGTCGATCTTCTTGCGCAGGTAGTTGACGTAGACATCAATGATATTGGTGAAGCTGTCAAAGGTGTAGTCCCACACGTGCTCGGCGATCATGGTGCGGGTAAGGACCTGATTGGGATTCCGCATGAAGTACTCGAGCAGCGAATACTCCTTGGCGGTGAGATCGATCTCCTTGTCCTTGCGCCAGACCTTGTGGGTCACCGGGTCGAGCCGCAGGTCGGCAAAGCGGATCTCCGCCCCGCGATCCTGCTCGCTGCGGCGCACCAGGGCCCGGACCCGCGCCAGAAGCTCAGCAAAGGCGAAGGGCTTGGTCAGGTAGTCGTCGGATCCCGAATCGAGGCCGGCCACGATATCCTCCACCGAGTCCTTGGCCGTCAGCATCAGAACCGGTGTGCTGTTCTTGCGCTCCCGCAGTTCGCGTACCACGCTGAGACCATCCTTCTTGGGAAGCATCACGTCGAGAACGATCAGGTCGTAGCCCTTGTCCAGGGCCATCTTGAGCCCCTCCTCGCCGTTGAACGCGGCATCGACCTCATACTTCTCCTCCTCAAGCCCCCGCTTGATGAAGCTGGACACCTTCTTCTCATCTTCGACCACGAGAACCTTCATTGAGCGCTCCTTTCTTGACTCCGTCTCCGCCCATCGGGGCGGGTTCTTTAACCACCGAGCTTTTGTATGATCTCGGCCGCGGACTCCTCCACCGACTTCTTGGTCACGTCAATGACGAGCCACTGGGGATTGCGTCGGTAGAGCCTGCGGCAGAATTCCAGTTCCTCTTCGATCCGTTCGTAATCGGCATAGCTCCCCCTGGGCATCTGCCCCAGGTTCCTCAGGCGGGCGGTGCGGATCTGCACGAGCCGTTCGGCATCGATGATCAGGCCCACCACCCGTTTCTGGTCCACCTTGTAGAGCTCAGGCGGCGGATCGATCCCCTTCACGATGGGAACGTTGGCCACCTTGTACCCCTTGTGGGCCAGGTACATGGAGAGGGGCGTCTTGGACGAGCGCGACACCCCCACCAGGATGAAATCCGCCTTTGCCAGCCCCCGCGGGTCCTGGCCGTCGTCGTGCTTTACGGTGAAGTCGACGGCATCCACCCGTTTGTGGTATTCGGAGTTGATCTGGTGGAGGAGCCCCGGCTCCTTCTGGGGCGCTTCGCCGAAAAAGTCAGACAGCTTGAACAGGAGCGGGCTGATCAGGTCGATCGCATCGAGCCCGTGGGCTTCGGCCTCGTCCCGCAGCAGTTGGGCCAGTTCCGTGTCGACCAGGGTGTAGACCACCATTCCCGGCTCGCGCAGCACCTCCCCCAGCGCCCAGATCACATCCTCGCGGCTCCTGATCCGCGTCACCCGGTGGAAGCGCGCCTCCACGTCCCGGAACTGGGAAAGGGCGGCGCGCACGACCCGCTCCACGGTTTCACCCGTGGC
>NZ_JCAMRN010000025.1:0-38119 GCF_059620965.1 Geobacter sp. PheSNFMC | reverse complement strand
GAGAAAGCCCACCGCTTCCTGGGCGGAGATGCGCTCCAGGGGGATCACCCGGGCCACATAGGCATCGCTCACGGGGAGGCGGTCCTTGTCGCTCAGAAGCTTCATGCCCGATTGCTTGGCTGCCGCCGTAGGAACCACCTTGTAGACCTTGCCGGCCTGGACAAGGGTGAACCCCTTCAGTTCCAGAACCGATGTGAACAGGTTGAACGCTTCATCCGGCGTCAGCTTGGAGGGGGAGTAGATGGATATCTTTCCCTTCACCCGCTCGTCCAGGACGAAATTCTTGCCGGTCAGGTCGCTGATGAACTTCACCATGGTGGCGATGTCCACGTCGTTGAAATTGAGAACCACCCCCCGGGCACTCGCCGGCAGCGGTGCAAGAAGGGCGCAGGCCAGGACGGCAGCGGTCAGCAGGTTCAGGAAGCGTTTCTTCACGGAAATCCTCCGCACGTTATTCACAATGACCGTGCCCCTGCGCGCTTGCCACTGTCCCCTGGGAAGGAGCTCTGCCGCCAGCGCAAAGCGAAGCCGTCATTGTGCTTATCGTATATCGTAGTTAAACGAAGTCGGCTGGCCGTCCCTGACCAGATCGAGCTTGATGCGGTTCTGCCCCTTGAGCGATGCCAGCGATTGGATGGCGCGCTCGGGTGAGTCCACGGGGAGATCATTGATGCGGAGCAGAATGTCCCCGTTCCGCATGCCGATCATTGAAAACACTCCAGCAGGCTTGACCTCTGAAATCCGGAAGCCCTCCACTTTGCCCTCTTTTACGCTCGGCAGGAGCCGTGCATCGGTCATCACCTGGCCAAGGTTTTCGAGGGCGGCGTTGAGCGCTCGCTGATCAATCACGTAGCTTCCCGCCCCCACCTGAACCGCACCGGTTTGCGGTGCGGCAACCGGGGGAGGAGGGGCGGATGTCGGTTCTATCCCCATGGCCAGGGGGGTTGTGAGGCGAATCTTTCGCCCGCTGGCGAGGATTTCCACGCTTTCCTTCTGGACTCCCACGAGCGGACCGACGCCGAACACGGTGTCGCCCAGACGAAAAACCCGTTCTTCAGGCGGCGTTGCCCGGCGGATGAGGGCGAATGTCTCCCGGAACGAGCCGCGGGCCGTTCCCAGCAAGGCCAAATCCCCAAGGACCGGCGCAGGCTGCTGGGCTCCCGCCGCCCCCTGGACAGGTGCGGCGAGGGGAGTCAGTTTTCCCTGTGTCGCCCGGCCGAACAGTCCCTGGTCAAGAATGGGAGCAAAACTCAGAATGTCGTCGGAAACGGCTGTGGTGGAGGGGCCGGTCGCACCCATTGCGGTAGGCGGTGCCGTCCGGGCCAGGCGATAGGAGATCAGTCCGGCGGCGATCCGCGCGGCCGCCAGTAAGTTCAGCGCGATCAAGAGAGCAGTGAGGAGATAAACCTTTTTCATCGGGCCTTTTCGCGTGGTTTTGACTGCTGCAATACTAGCACATCCATGGGGCGAGGCAAGAAAAAACACCGCCAGTGCGGCATCTGCAAGGGGTTCAGCCGTCCTGCAGTTGACAAACACCCCCCTGGTTATTACATTTATCGGGTCAATTTTACCGAGGAGGTCCGTATGAAAGTGATGTCCCTGCGGTTCCTTAAGGCTATGCTCGCTGTCATCTGCCTGATGGCGCTGTCTGCGGGAGAAGTCCCCGCCAAGGTCATGGCTCCCGATTTCGTCGCGCTTGCCGAAAAGCTGAAACCAACCGTCGTCAACATCAGCACATCCAAGAGCCCGGCCCAGACAGCCCGCCCCCGTCGCCAACCCTCTCCCTTCAACGACCCGTTCCATGATTTCTTTGATCGCTTTTTTGACGAGGCGCCTCGCCGTCAGCAGCGGGAGCGGAGCCTCGGTTCCGGGTTCATCATCAGCGATCAGGGCTTTATCATCACCAATAACCATGTGGTTGCCGGCGCCGACGAGATCAAGGTTCGCCTCTCCGACGGCCGCGAGTTCAAGGCGGAATTGAAAGGGGCCGACGAAAAGCTGGACCTGGCTCTCATCAAGATAGAATCCAAGGATCAACTCCCCGTGGCGAGTCTCGGCAACAGCGATGAAATCAAAGTGGGCGAGTGGGTGATGGCGATCGGCAATCCCTTCGGCCTTGCCCAGACCGTTACCGCCGGCATCGTCAGCGCCACCGGCCGCGTCATCGGCAGCGGTCCCTATGACGATTTCATCCAGACCGATGCCTCCATCAACCCGGGTAACTCGGGAGGGCCCCTTTTCAGTGCCGAAGGCAAGGTCATAGGCATCAATACCGCCATCATCGCGGGCGGTCAGGGGATCGGTTTCGCCATCCCCATCAACATGGCCAAGGACGTCATTCCCCAGCTCGAGGAAAAGGGCAAGGTCATCCGCGGTTGGCTGGGGGTGACGGTTCAGCCCATAACCCCTGATCTGGCCCGCTCGTTCGGCCTCGATGGAGAGCGGGGCGCGCTCATCGCCGACGTGGTGAAGGATGGTCCCGCTGCCAAGGCCGGACTCAAGAGTGGGGACATCGTTCTTGAGTTCGACGGTAAAAAGATCCGGGAGATGAACGAGCTTCCCCGTATCGTAGCCGCCACCCCGGTGGGGAAGGCCGCGCCAGTCAAGGTGCTGCGTGATGGTAAGGTGCAGGATGTCGAGGTGTCGGTCGGGCGCTTGGCGGATGCGGGCGACGAGGCCGATCAGAAGAACGGCGAGGACAAGCTAGGCATGGCAGTCAGGGAACTGACGCGCGATCTTGCCGCCCGTATGGGGCTCAAGGAGACCCAGGGTGTCGTGGTCACGGGAGTGAAGTCGGGAAGTCTGGCCGGGGAGGCCGGAATCCTGCCGGGTGATATCGTTCGGGAGATAGGGGGGCGTCCCATTGCTACGCTGGCGGATTATGAAGCAGCGATCCGGGCAGTGAAAAAAGGAGATGTTGTCCGTTTCCTCCTGCGCCGCGGCGGGGGTAACCACTTCCTGGCAATCCGGGTCGAATAGCCCGGCTCCATACTTAAGAAGAAGGGGCATGTCCGCGGACATGCCCCTTCTTTGTTGATTCCAAGGAGATACCCATGGTTATTTCAGTAGAGGCAACCGATTACACGACATTCCCCTGCGCGGCGCTGCTGGTCGGCTGCCGCGAAGACAACCCGTTGGATGACCCCATTCTGGCGCGTATCGACGAGATCCTTCAGGGCGCCATCGCATCGCTTATTCAGCGCCGAGAGATTTCCGGGGAGCTGAATCGGGTTATGGTCCTTCATACGCTGGGTCGTATTCCTGCGGAACGTATTGTTCTCGTGGGGCTTGGCAATTCCGGCGCGCTGACTCCCGAGCGGCTGCGCCAGGCGGGAGGGAGCACCGTAAAAGCCTTGAAAGGTGCCGGCGTCACCCGTGCCGCCTCGGTCGTGCATCGGGCTGCTGGTGTCCCGCCCACGTCAGTAGCGGATATTGCCCAGGGATTGTCCCTTGGTGCCTATTCCTTCGATAGCTACAAAACGAAGCCGGACACTACGGCTGCCGTGGCGGAGATAGTCAGCCTCTTTGAGCCGGGGGCGGATACTGCCGATGCCGAACGCCTGCTCGCAGATGATGCAACTATCTGCGAGGCTGTATCCTTTGCCCGCGATCTCGTTTCTCAGCCCGGCAACGTGGCTACTCCCCTGTTTCTGGCGGAAAAGGCCCTTGAGCTTTCGGCCCGGCTCGGCATTGCCTGCACGGTCCTCGACCGTGACGAGATGGAGCGTCAGGGCATGGGGGGAATTCTCTCGGTTGCCAAGGGATCGCATCAGCTTCCCCGTTTCATCGTTCTCGACTATCGGGGAGGGAGTGCGGATAAGCGCCCCACGGTCCTGGTAGGAAAGGGGGTCACGTTCGACTCGGGCGGTATATCGCTCAAACCCCGCGAGGGCATGGAGAGGATGAAAGACGACATGGCAGGCGCAGCGGCCGTTATGGGGGCCGTGATGGCCGTGGCGGGGCTACGGCTGCCGGTGAACGTCATCGGGCTCGTCCCGGCAGCCGAAAACCTGCCCGGGGGAGGGGCGTACAAACCGGGCGACATCGTCCGGACCATGTCCGGCCAAACCGTGGAAATCGTCAATACTGATGCCGAGGGTCGAATGATACTCAGCGACGCCCTGTTTTACGCTCAGCGCTTCAAACCTGCCGCGGTCATCGATCTGGCAACCTTGACGGGGGCCTGTCTTGTGGCGCTCGGGAGTGCCGCATCGGGGATCATGGGAAATGATACCGCCCTTGTCAAGTTGCTGCGCAGGGCAGGGGAGGCGACGGGCGAACGGCTGTGGGAGCTGCCCCTGTGGGACGAGTATGGCGAGATTATGAAAAGTGATGTGGCTGACCTGAAAAACGCGGGCGGTCCCCATGCTGGAACCATTACTGCTGCATGGTTCCTACAGCGTTTCGTGGGCAAGAGCCGATGGGCTCATGTTGATATCGCCGGCACTGCGTGGGAGGAAAAGGGGCGGCCGTATCAGCCGAAAGGTGCCACCGGTGTCGGGGTGCGGCTGCTGGTCGAGTATCTGAAGGCAACCGTGCGGTAGCCGAAATCACAGAGACCACGTGAAAAAAGGGTGGGGCCGTCGGGCCCCACCCTTTTCTGTCTCGAAAGAAAGACGGTCCTTACTTCACGACAGCCTTGGCAAGCTCGATGGCCACATCCTTGTAGGGGTTGGCGAAGAGGATGATGAGGCACACGACGAGAACGTAGATGGCAAGGGACTCGATCATGGCCAGACCGATCATCATGGTGGTGAGGATCTTGCCGGAAGCGCCGGGATTGCGGGAAACGCCCTCAACGGCGTTCTTGACCGCGAGACCTTGGCCGATACCGGTACCGAACGCACCGATTGCCATACCGAAGCCAGCCGCCAGCATGCACATTGTGAAAAATTCCATTGTTACTACCTCCCTTTGGTGTGTTGTATCCTAAACGGTATAGGATTCGTGTAAGCAGATTAGTGTGCTTCCTCAAGCGAACCTTGGATATAGATCATAGCGAGAAGCATGAAAACAAATGCCTGGATGAATGACACCAGAACGCCCATGAGCATCATCGGCAGGGGAACAAGGAAGGGGGCCAGGGCGAAGAAGATCATGAGAACAAGCTCGTGACCGTTCATGTTGCCGAAAAGACGGAGCGAGAGGGAAAGGGGGCGGCTCAGGTGCCCGATGATCTCAATGAAGAACATGAGAGGGGCCAGCCACCAGATCGGCCCCATGAAGTGCTGCAGATAGTGGAAGCCATGTTTTTTGATGCCGACGATATGGGTTGAAAGAAATACGATTACAGCGCACGCTGCCGTCGTATTGAGGTTTGCGGTGGGGGGGAAGAAGCCGGGAATCAGGCCGATCAGGTTCGAAACGAGAACAAAGAGTGCCAGGGTCGCAATGAGCGGGAAATACGGTTTTCCCTTCTCGCCCATGGTCTCCTCCACCATGTTTTCAATGCCACCGATCACGACTTCCATGAAGTTCTGCATTCCGGTCGGCACGGCTTTGAGTGCTTTTGTGGCCATGAGGGACACGATAAGCAGGCAGACAATGATGAGCCATGTGTAGGCGATGGCGTCTGCACCCGCTTCAGAGATGTGAAGCGGTTCGAGGAGCTTCCTGAAGAACTGCAGGAATAGAAGCGGATGAACCATGGGGCTAATCTCCTTTAGTGACGAACATGTAAATCGCAAGAGCGGTTATGACGATTACGAGCAACGAGAGGCCGAGGATGAGTCCCAGGACCTCAATACCCGTGTGAACCACCAGCAGGTATATGACGAACGCCAGAATGGCGAACCGCAGCAGATACCGCAGTTGGGCGAAACGTGCCGCCTGATGCGCCTCAAGTCCCAGGGCACGCCGGATGATGCGAAGCAACCAGTAGTAGTTTGCCAGCGCCAGAATGCCGCCGGCCAGAATGCCGCCGGCAAATTGGACGGAACCAAGCAGATACCCTGCGACCGTCATGATGGCCAGAAGCAACCAGCTACCAACGACGACGGCTGTGAGGAGGTTATTCTCGTGAATCCTTGTCGCCGTCATCTTTTTTGATTGCTCTTCCGGCAATGATGTAGATGTTGCGAAAACCCGCCGCGATACCAAAGAACAGAAAAATGAAGAAAAACCACGGGTGAGTTCCCAGCCACTTGTCAAGCTGTCTGCCGATCAGCACCCCGATAATGATGGCCAACGCCACCGAGATTCCCATGCTCGAAACGAGTCCAAGCGTTTGAATGAGTCGTCGATTGTCGTTGTTCATCGGCAGTAGTGTGAGGCTGCCCTGAGGGGCCGCAAACCAAAATGACTTACCACACCCCGGACTTGCCTGTCAATCATCAAAATCGTCGGCTCACGTTAGAGGGCGGCAAAGCATGACCGGGCCGCAGCAATCGTCTTCTCGATTTCCGCCTCGGTGTGGGCGATCGAAACAAAAGCCGTTTCAAACTGCGAAGGGGCCAGGTAGATACCCTTTTCGAGCATCATTCTGAAAAATGCGGCAAATGCCTTTGTGTCGCAGGTTGCGGCCGTGGGCCAGTCCCTGACCTCGTTGCTGGTGAAAAAGGTGCAGAACATGCTGCCGACCCGGGTCTGGTAGATGGGGTACCCGGCGGATTTGGCCGCCTCGGTGATGCCGTCGGCAAGGCGGCGGCTCGTTTGCTCCAGTCGCTCGTAGAACCCGTCTGCCTGAAGCAGCTTGAGGGTCTCGATACCGGCCGTCATGGCGAGGGGGTTGCCCGACAGCGTGCCAGCCTGATAAACGCCTCCGGACGGGGAGAGAAGCTTCATGATGTCCTTTTTGCCACCGAAGGCGCCGACAGGAAGCCCGCCGCCGATGATCTTGCCGAGGGTTGTCATGTCAGGGGTTACGCCGTAGAGTTCTTGGGCCCCCCCATAGGCAACACGGAAGCCGGTCATGACCTCGTCGAAAATGAGGACAATCCCCTCGCTGTCGCAGATGGAGCGGAGCCCTTCGAGAAATCCCTCTCCCGGCGGAACGGTCCCCATGTTGCCGGCAATCGGCTCGACAATGATGCACGCTACCTCATTCTTGTTCTCGTCAATGAGCTTCGAAACCGAACCCAGGTCGTTGAACTGGGCGGTGAGCGTGTTTTTTGCCACGTCGACCGGGACCCCCGGTGAATCAGGCACACCAAAGGTGGCAGCTCCGGAGCCGGCTTTCACCAGGAGGGCATCGGCATGGCCATGATAGCAGCCTGAGAATTTGATGATTTTGTCGCGGCCGGTGTAGCCGCGGGCAAGGCGTATGGCACTCATGGTCGCCTCGGTTCCGGAGCTGACCATGCGAACCATCTCTATGGAGGGAACCGCATCGATTACCATTCGAGCAAGAGTGATTTCCAGTTCCGTGGGGGCGCCAAAGCTGCTGCCGCTTTCGACGGCCCGCTTTACGGCCTCAACGACCTGGGGGTGACAGTGGCCGAGGATCATGGGGCCCCAGGAACCGACGTAATCGATATAGTCGTTGTTGTCGGCGTCGGTTATCGTGCAACCAATGGCTTTTTTAATGAAAAGAGGGTCGGCGCCCACTGACTTGAAGGCGCGTACGGGACTGTTTACTCCGCCGGGAATGAACTCCTGGGCTTGCGTGAAAAGATCCTTCGAACGGGCTGTGAGCATTGGTGGTTTCCTCTGGTGTGAAAATGTGATGAAAAATTAATAGGTTATTAGCATGTTTGGTGTGTTGGTGTCAAGGGGTAAAATGGCCGTTTTGAGAGGGGGGCAAAAGGGTGTCGATTCGCATGAATACTGAAAAGTCACCGGGTTAGATTAAAATTTTTTTTTCTTGACAAAGTTTTTTAAATGGCATACTTTCCACCACAATTGTATACAGTATACGCGATCGGATAAAGCGGCGTCATGGCTGTAACAAGAGTTCGGAGCGCAGTGGAAGACAACCCTAAAGAAGAGTGGAGGGATTGGAAATGCTGGGAGTATACCTACCAATCATTGTCCTGGTAGCGGTCGCGGTCATATTTGGTCTGGCTTCATTAACCTTCTCGTCGCTGATAGGGCCGAAGAAGCCAAGTGCGGTGAAGCTCGCCCCTTACGAGTGCGGTTGCGAGCCGGTCGGGTCAGCCCGTGAGCGCTTCTCTATAAAGTTTTATATCATTGCCATGCTGTTTATTCTCTTCGATATTGAAGCCGTGTTCATGTATCCTTGGTCGGTTCTTTTTAAGCGGCTCGGGATGTTCGGTGTTGTCGAGATGGGTCTGTTTATCGTCATCCTCTTTGTCGGTTACATTTATGTCTGGAAAAAAGGAGCTCTGGAATGGGAGTAGATCAGCCGCTGGGAGATAACTTCATCACCACGTCCCTGGACAGTCTCGTGAACTGGGCGAGGAAGTCCTCCATCTGGCCCATGACCTTTGGCCTGGCCTGTTGCGCCATTGAGATGATGGCCACGGGGGCTTCCCATAATGACCTTGACCGGTTCGGCATCATCTTCCGGGCATCTCCCCGGCAGGCGGACTGTATTATTATTGCCGGAACCGTCACCAAGAAGATGCTGCCGGTAATTCAGACGGTCTACGAGCAGATGCCGGAACCCAAGTGGGTTGTTGCGATGGGGGCCTGCGCCTGTTCCGGTGGGGTGTTTGACACCTATAGTGTTGTTCAGGGGATTGACACTGCGTTGCCGGTGGATGTCTACATTCCCGGTTGTCCGCCTCGCCCCGAGGCTCTGCTGTACGGTCTGATTAAACTGCAGGACAAGATTATGAAGGACAAGAACTCGTTCGGCTCGACCATAGGGCTTGGCGAGCGCCTTGAGTCCGCAGCGTGACCATCTCACTTTAAGTAAGGGGAACGAACGGTGATGGCTGAGAACAATCGTGCAGTTATAAAGCTTAAGGAAAAATTTGCCGTGTCAATTCTTGATGTGAAGGAATTCCGCGGCGAGGTTACAGTTACGGTGGCACGCGAGAAGATCGTGGATATCTGCCGTTTCCTGAAGGAGTCGTTGCAATACAACCTCTGCACCGACGTGACGGCTGTCGATTATCTTGGGAAGCAGGAGCCGCGCTTCATGATGGTGTACAACCTGTATTCGATTCCCAACAAGGACCGGCTCAGGCTCAAGGCGGGCGTGCCTGAGGCGGACTGTACGATCGATACGGTGTCATGCGTCTGGACCTCAGCTAATTGGCTGGAGCGTGAAGTGTACGACCTCATGGGTGTGCAGTTCGATGGCCATCCCGACCTGCGCCGCATTTTGATGGCCGACGACTGGGTCGGTCATCCGCTCCGCAAGGATTATCCCCTGCAGGGGCCTGATCGTGAGCCCTACAAGGGTCGGCTTTCCTGATTTATCGGCGTGCTGAGAGAAAATAACTCCACAAGGATACAGAGGCGCACAAATGGCTAGCACTGAGATTATGACAGTCAATATGGGACCGCAGCACCCGAGTACACACGGCGTTCTGCGGATGGTCATCGAACTTGATGGAGAGGTTATCCAGAAGATTACTCCGCATATCGGATATCTGCATCGGGGGGTAGAGAAGCTTTCCGAGCATCGCACCTATCACCAGACCATACCTCTAACTGATCGTCTTGATTACTTGGCGCCGATGAGCAATAACCTCGGCTACGTGTTGGCGGTCGAAAAGCTTCTGGGAATCGAGATTCCTGAGCGCGCGCAGGCGATCCGCGTCATCATGGCTGAGCTCACTCGCATCAAATCCCACTTGGTGTGGATCGCCTGTCACGCTCTTGATATCGGAGCCATGACCGTCTTCATCTACGCATTCCGCGAGCGTGAGATGATCATGAGTCTCTATGAGAAGATATCCGGGGCACGGATGACCAGCAACTACTTCAGGGTCGGCGGGCTTTCCGCCGATGTCTATGACGGGTTCGAGAAGGATGTGCGGGAGATTATCGATACCTTCCCCGGTCATTTCGATACCTATGAAGGTCTTCTCACCAAAAACACCATCTGGGTCAATCGTACCGTGGGTAATGGTGTGATATCGGCTGAGGATGCCATCGATTACGGCATAACCGGGCCTGCTCTCCGTGGTTCCGGGGTTGACTGGGATTTGCGCCGCGACAATCCTTACAGTGGCTATGAGAAGTACTCGTTCAAAGTGCCCGTTGGCGAGAAGTGTGACACCTTTGATCGCTATAAGGTCAGACTTATCGAAATGCGCGAAGCGGTTAGTATTGTCCGGCAAGCTCTCGATTCGCTCAAGCCTGGTCCCGTGCTTGCTGACGCTCCGCAGGTCACGTACCCGCCGAAGGAAAATGTCTATAACACTATCGAGGGGCTTATTCATCACTTCAAGATTGCCAGTGAAGGGTTCCCCGTGCCCGAAGGTGAAGTGTACCAGTCGGTGGAGGCACCCAAGGGTGAGCTTGGTTACTACATCGTCAGCGACGGAGGTCCTAAGCCGTACCGGATGAGAATAAGGCCCCCCTCATTCGTGAACTTGGGGGCCATCGAAAAGATGGCCAAGGGATCGATGATTGCAGACCTTGTTGCGGTCATCGGAACCTTGGATATCGTGCTTGGTGAAATCGACCGGTAATGCCACTGCAATAAAGGAGAGGGTGTAATGAGCAACGCTCCGGCCGAAGCTACAACCACAGAGGAAATGCCCGTTGAGGAGATTGATCTCGGGCCAGCCAACCATGTGATCGACAAGTACCTGACCCTGCCCGGCAATCTCATGCCGGTGCTGCAAGGCATTCAGGATGAGTATGGATACGTCCCCCGGCCCACCATTGACTTGGTGGCCGAGAGGCTCAATGTGTATCCCAGTCAGATATTCGGTGTGCTTACCTTCTATGCCCAGTTCCATCTCAAGCCCCGCGGTCGTTTCATCATTCGCGTGTGCGTCGGAACAGCCTGCCATGTTCAGGGGGCGACTCGTATCGTTGAAACGTTCTTTGAGAAGTTGGGGATTGGTCACGCCGAGACAACACCCGACCTCCGCTATACATTTGAAAAGGTTGCCTGCCTTGGTGCATGTGGGATGGCCCCGCTGGCAATGGTCAATGATGACACGTTCGGCAAGATGACCGTGCAAAAGGTTGAAGAGGTTGTCGCCGAGTACAATCAGCGGCCGATGAAATAAACAGACCCAACCATTCACATCAGAGGATAGAGCGTTATGGGCGAAGCGATAAAGATTCTGATCTGTCAGGGGACCGGTGGCGTCTCAGCGGGTGCTAAAAAGGTTGAGGCGGAGTTCCTCCGTGTTATAGGGGAAAAAGGCGTTGACGCCACTGTCGGAAAACGATGTGACGTCATCAAGACCGGCTGTCGCGGCCTGTGTGCAAACGATGTTCTGGTGGATATTGTCGATCCCGAGCTTGGGCGTGTAACGTACGACTTCGTCCTGCCTGAAGAAGTTGAGAAGATCGTGGACGAGCATATCGTCAACCGGACTCCCCTTGAGAAACGCAAGGCAAAGCCGTACTACAACACGTTCGTTGATCAGCAGATGAGGGTTGTTATGACCGGCTGCGGTCAGATCGACCCTGAAAGCCTTGACGCATTTCTTGAAGAGGACGGCTTCAAGGCAATTGAAAAATGCGTTAAGGAAATGACCCCTGCGTCAGTTATCGACGAGGTCAAGAAGTCGGGACTTCGAGGCAGGGGGGGCGGCGGCTTCCCGACGGGCATGAAGTGGTCCTTCTGTGCGGCAACGCCTGGTAAGCTGAAATATGTCATCTGCAATGCGGACGAAGGTGACCCCGGTGCCTTCATGGACCGTTCGATTCTTGAGGGGGACCCCTACTGCATCATCGAAGGGATGATGATTGCAGCGTATGCAATCGGTTGTACTGCCGGCTATGTATACGTCCGTGCGGAGTACCCGCTCGCCATTGAGCGCCTGCAGAAGGCTCTGGACGTCTGTTACGAAAAAGGCTATCTCGGCAAGAACGTCATGGGGTGGGGGTTCGACTTCGACCTTCGGATCAAGAAGGGTGCAGGAGCCTTTGTTTGCGGCGAGGAAACCGCTCTCATGGCGTCGATCGAAGGTGAGCGGGGAATGCCCCGGCCGCGTCCGCCGTTTCCCGCTGTCAAAGGCCTATGGGGAAAACCGACCAACATCAACAACGTTGAGACGTTCGCCAACGTACGTCACATCATACTCAAGGGTGCTGATTGGTACGCATCTCTTGGTACGGACACCACCAAGGGAACCAAGATCTTCGCGGTTACCGGCAAAGTCAAGCACACGGGACTTGTGGAAGTCCCAGCGGGCATGACCGTACGCGAGGTTATCTATAACGTCTGCGGAGGCATCGCCAATAACAGGAAGTTCAAGGCCGTTCAGGCAGGTGGCCCTTCAGGCGGATGTATCCCCGCTGAAGTGCTCGACACTCCCGTTGACTATGACTCGCTTATCAAGGCGGGCGCCATGATGGGCTCCGGTGGCCTCGTTGTCATGGACGAAACCACCTGCATGGTCGACGTGGCGCGTTTCTTCCTTACCTTCACCCGGATGGAATCGTGCGGCAAATGCGTTCCATGCCGCATTGGCCTGAAGGCGATGCTTGACATCCTTGAGCGGATTACTGAGGGAAGAGGTCAGACTGGTGACATTGAAACGCTGCTCGAGATGGGGAGCACCATCAAAAAGGCATCGCTCTGCGGTCTGGGCCAGACAGCGCCCAATCCGATTCTCTCCACTATCAAGTACTTCCGTGAGGAGTATGAAGCTCATATCAATGACCGGCGCTGTCCGTCAAACTGCTGCAAAGAGCTTCTGCTGTGGCAAGTAGTTGAAGAGAAGTGCGTGAAGTGCGGGGCTTGTTTCAAGGCGTGCCCTGTCGATGCGATCATCTGGGAAAAGGGACAGATCGCAATACTGGATAAAGAAAAATGCACCAAATGCAAATCCTGCTACGACGCCTGCCGGTTCATGGCCATCGAGTAGCGAGCTGTAAGTCATACATCCGAGGGAGACAGAGGTCGAGATGGTAACTCTTACAATCGATGACAAGCAGGTAACGGTACCTAAAGACGCTACCATATTTGATGCCGCCAAGCAGGCAGGAATCAGAATTCCCATACTCTGCCACGACAAGAAGCTGCACCCCTTCGGCGGGTGCCGGATGTGTCTGGTCGAAGTCGAGCAGATGAAGGGTCGTCAGATCCCGGCCTGTACTACACCCGTAACTGAGGGAATGATAGTCCGGACTATGACCGATGAAATCGTCAAGGCCCGGAAAATGGTCCTTGAACTGCTCCTGCTCAAGCACCCCATCGACTGCCCTGTCTGCGACGCCGCAGGGGACTGCGATCTTCAGAATCTAACCTATGAATATGGCGTAGATACCAACCGCTTCACTGATGAGAAATTTAATTGGCAGATTGACTATGTGAACCCGCTTATCGAGCGGGACATGAATCGTTGCGTACATTGCGGCAAATGCGCGCGGATCTGCGACGAAATCGTGTCGTTCGGAGCATATTCCTTTATCAGTCGCGGTATTGAAGCAAAGATCGGCACTGAATTTGATGGTCCGCTCAACTGTGAGTTCTGCGGTTCTTGTGTCTCAGTTTGTCCCGTTGGCGCGCTGATCAGTCGTCCGTTTAAGTTCAAGGCTCGCTGGTGGGCACTTAACAAGGTGAAGACGGTCTGCTCCTACTGTGGGACTGGATGTCAATTGACGCTTGGGGTCAAGGACAACAAGGTTCTGACCACCATCTATGATGAAAACCAGGGTTTTCACAATGGTCAACTCTGTACCCGCGGACGGTGGGGGTATCAGTTTGTTAACAGTTCAAAGCGTCTGACCACGCCGCTTATCAGAAAGGGCGGCACATTGCAGCCTGCCAATTGGGATGAGGCGCTCAGTTTGGTCACCGACCGACTCAAGACCTCTAAAGAGGCTGCAGCCACGTTAGTAACCCCGCGCCTCACCAACGAAGAACTTTACCTTCTGAAGCGGGTCATCAAGGATGTTGTCGGGAGCGACAGCATTGACCATTCCGGGGGATACGCACATGCGGCTCTCACGGCCGGCGCCAAGGAAAGTCTTGGATTTCCCGGTTCACCGTCAGTCATTGCTGACATACAAAAGAGCGAATTGCTCCTGGTCATCAAGACCGATGCGTACGAAACGCACCCTGTCATCGGTTTTGAGATTAACCTTGCTGTCAAGCGCCAAGGCACAGCGCTCCGGATTCTTTCGGACAAGAAGGGCAAGCTCTCTCGACTTCCCGGCGCCCAGACCTACGTCCACGCACCCGGTGCAGAACTGGCGCTCGTCAACGCACTCGCCAAGACGATTGTCGATGAAGGTCTTCACGACGCCTCCGGCGTCGGAGCCATCAAAGGGTTTGACGCTTGGCTCAAGAGCATTGAGAACTGCACTGCTGAGCAAGCAGCTTCCCAGTGCGGAGTTACTGCGGACACCATCAAGGCGGTGGCGCGTGAGTACGCAGCAGCCGGCAAGGCTCTGATCATGCTTCCCCTTGGAATGGGGTACTCCGGGCATGGCAAGGACCTCGCCCAGGCACTCATTAATCTCGCACTTCTTACGGGCCGAATAGGGAAGGAAGGGTGCGGTGTGCTGATCATGGGCGAAAAGAACAATAGCCAGGGCGCAGCGGATCTCGGGATTCATCCGACCACCAACGGGCTGGACGCCCAGGCAATTCTGACCGGGTGCGCGGCCGGTAATGTCAAGACGCTGTATGTGGTAGGAGAGAACCCGGTAGTTTCCTACCCCAACCGGAAACAGGTTGAGGCTGCCTTGGATGCGGTTGACTTCCTTGTCGTTCAAGACCTGTTCCTTACCGAAACCGCAGCAAAAGCGGATGTGGTCCTTCCCGCATGCTCCTTTGCGGAAAAAGAAGGTACATTCACAAGCCTCGGTGGAGCCGTTCAGCGTGTTAATAGAGCGATCACTCCTCTTGGTGACAGCCGCAGTGATTTTGACATTCTGAATGAGCTCCACGCACGGTTGACTGGGCAGCCAGCCTATGCCAACCAGAAGGCGGCATTCGTTGATCTCGCTGCTACAACACCAGGCTACACAGAGCTAACCCTTGAAGGATTGGGTGATGCGGGGGCCGTCAGAGTCAACAAGTGCGCCGCGTCCTTTGTGCCGGTTGTTGCCGGTACGACGGCAACCGAGGCAGGGAAGTTCGCACTCCTGACGGGAAGTGCCCTGAATCACTCCGGCACACTATCGCTTTACGGCGAAGGGCCGATGCTGGTCTGTCCGGAAGGATATCTGGAGCTTAACAAGGACGACGCCGCGAAACTCTCTGTTTCCGAAGGGGAGACAGTGACCGTAAAGTCAGCAACCGGGGAGCTCCGCCTCAAGACTAAGGTCAGCACGCGTTTGCCGCAAGGCGTAGTGTTCGCACCGTACCATTTTGCAGAATCATCGATCAATTCGGTGACGGACGCCACGGCTATTACGTGGGTTTCTATCAGTAAATAAGCAAGTAATAGTCACCAGTTTCCTAACAAAAGACAGAAGAGGAAGAGGAACACATGGGATACGAACTGTTCGGACTGCCAATGATCTACTACGTCTCCATGGTAGCAAAGGTCCTTGTGGTATTCGTGTTCGTCCTGCTCACCGTTGCTTATGCAACCTACGCAGAGCGAAAGATCATCGGCCACATGCAGGTGCGGCTTGGACCAATGCGAACTGGCTGGCATGGGCTTCTTCAGCCGATTGCTGACGGCCTGAAGCTCTTCTTCAAGGAAGAGATTGTCCCCAGCCAATCAGACAAGTTTGCATTTTTGATTGCGCCGATCATTTCACTTGTGCCGGCCTTTATTGGGTATGCAGTCATCCCGTTCGGCGAAACGATTGAAGTGGCTGGATACAAGATCCCCCTGCAGATTGCCGGCTACTATGATACTGCCTCAGGGCAGGTTGTGGACATGAACGTCGGCGTGCTCTATATCCTGGCACTGGCTTCAATGGGTGTCTACGGGATCGTTCTGGCAGGGTGGTCTTCGAACAGTAAGTACTCGCTCCTCGGTGGGTTGAGAGCCTCGGCCCAGATGATCTCCTATGAACTGGCTGCCGGCTTGGCGATCATATCCGTCTTCATGCTTTCGGAATCACTTTCGCTTCAAAAGATCGTAGCCGACCAGGCCAATGGAGCATGGTACTGTTTTAAACAACCGCTCGCCTTCATTCTCTTCTTCATATGCTCGCTCGCTGAAATAAACCGGACGCCGTTCGACCTGCCCGAAGCGGAAACAGAGCTGGTTTCAGGCTATTGTACCGAATATTCGAGTATGAAGTACGCCATGTTCTTCATGGCAGAATACGCGAACATGGTGACCGTTTGTGCTGTGACCACCACTCTTTTCCTCGGTGGATGGCATGGTCCGGCCTTCCTTCCTGGTTGGGTCTGGTTCATCGCTAAGGTATACTTCCTGATTTTTGTCTGCATGTGGATTCGGGCGACCTATCCGCGCTACCGGTATGATCAACTGATGCGTTTGGGATGGAAAGTTTTCCTCCCGCTTACCCTGGTGAACATTATTGTCACGGGTATAGTAGTGTCGCTCCAATCGTAACTCCACTACGAGGTCACAGCCATGATAATGCCGTTAATTAATGGACTCAAAATCACGTTAAAGCATATGTTCATGAAGCCGGTAACGCTTCAGTATCCTGATGAGCGGCCGACTCCATCCCCCAACTTTCGCGGCCTTCATGCACTTAAGGTATCGCACGACAAAGCAAAATGCGTGGCGTGCTATCTTTGTCCCACAGTATGCCCGGCAAAGTGCATCACGGTTGAGGCTGGCGAAGATGCAAATCATGACAAGTATGCTGAGCGTTATGAAATCGACATGCTCAGGTGCATCTTTTGTGGCTACTGCGTTGAAGCCTGCCCTGTAGACGCTCTGAAGATGACGGGCCAGTTCGAGCTTGCAAACTATAAGCGTGAAGACTTCATCTTTGTCAAAGAGAGACTCTTAGAAAAGAAATAAAGGAGCAGCAATGGAAACGTTCTTCTTCACGATCGTGGCAGCGGTTGCTGTACTGGCCAGCATACTGGTCATCACCTGCAAGAACCCGATCAACAGCGCGCTCTCCCTTATCCTGACGTTCTTCTGTCTTGCCACCTTCTACGTGATGCTTGACGCTCCGTTCATGGCGGCCATTCAAGTGATCGTCTACGCGGGAGCCATTATGGTGCTAATCGTGTTCGTCATAATGCTCCTCAACGTGCGTACTGAGGCCGGGAGACGTACTTCGCACACCGTGCTCCTTGGCTCGCTGGTCGGCATTTTTACACTTGTCCAACTGTTTTATGTCCTCAATCGGAGCTCCCTCACCGGCAACAAGGGTGATATCAGCCCCGAACTGATCCATCGGATTGGACACACCGAAATCATTGGCAAGGCGCTCTACACTGACTTTCTGTTGCCATTTGAGGTGACATCCATTCTGTTGCTTGTTGCCATAATTGGTGCCGTTATTCTGACCAAGAAAAAAATTTAATCGACAGGGGTGAAGCACATGGTTTCCTTGCACAGCTACCTGATAGTAAGCGCAATACTGTTTTCGATCGGCACCATTGGCGTTCTCATCAGGCGCAACGCAATAGTCGTATTTATGTGTGTCGAAATGATGCTGAATGCAGTGAATCTGACATTTATTGCGCTCTCCAGGCATCTCGGCAATGTTGATGGACAAGTTTTTGTCTTCTTTGTCATGGCTGTAGCAGCGGCTGAAGCTGCCGTAGGTCTGGCGCTCATGATCGCGTTCTACAAGAACCGCGAGTCCATTGACGTGGAAGATATCAAGCTCATGAAGCTGTAGCCGAGAGAGCAGATATAAGAATTCTGAATTTCTCGCTATAAAAGGAGTCAGGAATGTTCGAGTACGTATGGCTGATACCCCTGTTTCCCCTGATCGGTGTCATTATTAATGGCCTATTCGGGAAATCAATCAAGAACGAGAAGGTAATCGGTGGCATTGGCGCACTGATGGTGTTCTGTTCATTTCTCGTGTCGTGCGGAATTCTCATTCAGTTGCTCTCCCTCCCCGTGGAGGAGAGGTTCTTTGAGAAATCCCTCTTCACATGGATCGCTGCCGGCACATTTAAGACGGACATTGGTTTCCTCATCGACCCGCTCTCGACCCTGATGATCATGGTGGTAACCGGTGTCGGTTTCCTGATTCACGTTTACTCAATAGGCTACATGCACGGCGAAGAAGGGTTTTATCGGTACTTTACCTACCTGAATCTCTTTACGTTCTCCATGCTGTTGCTGGTTCTCGGCAGCAACCTGCTCCTGATGTTCGTTGGTTGGGAAGGCGTCGGTCTCTGTTCCTACCTGCTCATCGGTTACTACTTTCATAAAAAATCAGCTGGCGACGCCGGTAAGAAAGCATTCGTCATGAACCGGGTCGGCGACTTTGGCTTCCTTCTCGGTACATTTGCGCTGTTCTGGTACCTTGGCCAGAACCATAATATTTGGACCATCAACTTCCGTGAACTATCCGCCAATGCTCATTTGCTTCCCGTAGGTGGGATAGTTACGGTCATCGCGCTCTGCTTCTTCCTGGGAGCCACGGGTAAATCGGCTCAGATTCCGCTCTATACATGGCTTCCCGACGCCATGGAGGGTCCCACTCCCGTATCTGCCCTCATCCATGCGGCGACCATGGTTACTGCAGGTGTGTACATGATCGGCCGCTTGAATTTCGTGTATATCAGATCGCACGAAACCATGATGATTGTTGCGGTAATCGGTGCGGCTACCGCCATTTTCGCCGCCACCATCGGTACAGCCCAAAATGACATCAAGCGGGTTCTGGCATACTCCACCGTCTCGCAGCTTGGTTTCATGTTCCTTGCCATGGGTGTCGGTGCGTTCACTGCCGGTATCTTCCATCTCATGACTCATGCATTCTTCAAGGCTTGTCTGTTCCTCGGTTCCGGCTCGGTCATTCACGCAATGCATCATGCGCTCCACCATGCGCACTCCCACGACGATCCGCAAGACATGCGTAACATGGGGGGCCTGCGCAAGGCCATGCCAATCACCTTCCTGACTTTTCTTGTTTCCACCATCGCCATTTCAGGCATACCTGGCTTCTCCGGATTCTTTTCAAAGGACGAGATTCTCTGGGCTGCCTTTGCCAACCCGTTGCACGGTAGTCTCAATGTGCTTCTGTGGGGTACGGGCATCATTGCCGCAGGATTTACCGCATTCTACATGTTCCGCTTGGTGTTCATGACGTTTACTGGCGAGTGCAGGATTAACCCGAAGGCCAAGGATCACCTTCATGAGTCTCCCTTTGTCATAACCTTCCCCCTGATTGTCCTCGGCATACTCGCCGTGGTCGGCGGCTATGTCGGAATGCCCAAGATTCTGGGCATGCTGCCCAACTACCTTGAGCACTACCTGGAGCCTGTCTTCCTCGGATCCCATGAGTTCATGCAGCAACAACTGCAGGGGCACGGGGAAGCACACTACAGTCATGCCTTTGAGTTCGGAATCATGGGAGTGTCGGTACTCATTGCACTGGTCGGTATATCTATTGCCTATGTCCTCTATGTGATGTCGCCGTCACTTCCAGCAAAGTTTACATCCACTTTCCCGGCGCTCCACAGGGCTGTGTACAATAAGTGGTATGTGGATGAGCTCTATGATTTCCTCTTCGTTAATCCATGCAAGGCTCTTGGCAATTTCCTCTGGAAAGGATTCGACGTTGTAGTCGTCGATGGTATGGTCAATGGAGTTGCCGCTGTTGTGAAAGGATTCGGGAGCGTTCTCCGGAACACCCAGACCGGTTACGTGCACAACTATGCCTTCTCCATGGCTGTTGGCGTGGTGGTGATCGTGGCGTTTTACCTCTTCCGCTAACAAAGCATTACTAGGACTAAAGGAGCAGAGTTCATGAGCCAGTTTCCGTTAATCAGCGTGATGACCTTTCTTCCACTTCTGGGGGTCGTACTGCTCTTCTTCGTTCCCAAGCAGAGCCACTCGGTGCACAGGATGCTTGCCTTGCTGGTTTCTCTGGTGACCTTTGTCGTGTCGATACCTCTGGTTACTGGTTTCCAGAGTAACGCCGACTTTCAGTTCGTGGAGAAAATGCCGTGGATAGCAGCTGGTCCGTTCCAGATGAACTATCACGTTGCAATCGATGGTATCAGTCTCTGGCTCGTAATCCTTACGACGTTTATCATGCCGATCGCCATCCTTTCGACGTGGACTGCGGTGGAAGAGAAGGTCAAGGAGTATATGATCTGTCTCTTGCTGCTTGAAGTGGGGATGCTTGGAGCCTTTGTATCGCTTGATCTCTTCCTGTTCTACATCTTCTGGGAAGTGATGCTGATTCCGATGTACTTCATCATCGGGATCTGGGGCGGTAAAAACAAAATTTATGCTGCAGTCAAGTTCTTCATCTACACAATGGTTGGCTCTCTGCTCATGCTGGTCGCTCTGGTCACGCTCTATTTCAAGGCAGGGGCTGGTGATTTCAATGTACTCAGATTCTATGAAGCAACTCTGGATCCGGCAACACAGGTCTGGATGTTCTTGGCCTTTGCCTTGGCATTTGCCATTAAAGTTCCCATGTTCCCTCTTCACACGTGGCTTCCGGATGCTCACACCGAAGCTCCGACGGCCGGCTCGGTTATTCTGGCCGCAGTGCTCCTGAAGATGGGAACGTACGGTTTCGTTCGCTTCGCAATACCGCTTTTCCCCGATGCAACCGATAAATTCACTCCTCTCATTGCCACGCTTTCGGTCATTGGCATCGTGTACGCCGCCCTCGTCGCAATGGTTCAAGAAGACGTCAAGAAACTTGTGGCGTACTCATCCGTTGCTCACTTGGGCTACGTGATGCTGGGAGTGTTCGCACTGAATCTGCAGGGGCTTTCCGGTGGAATGCTGCAAATGCTCAACCACGGGGTTTCTACTGGAGCACTGTTCCTTATCGTCGGTTTTATCTATGAGCGCCGCCATACTCGACTGATTACGGATTTCGGGGGACTCGCCAAGCAAATGCCCGTGTTCGCGACGATATTCATGATCGTCACGCTCTCCTCGATAGGCCTTCCCGGTACGAACGGCTTCGTGGGCGAATTCCTTGTTCTCCTCGGTGCGTTTGAAAGTGAGTTGCGTTGGTATGCAGTGATCGGTACAAGCGGAGTCATCCTTGCTGCCGTCTACATGCTCTGGATGTTCCAGCGCGTTATGTTCGGCGAGCTGTCGAATCCCAAGAATCAGACCCTGTGTGACCTGAATGCGCGGGAAGTCGGGATCATGCTGCCGCTGCTCGTTCTGATCTTTGTGATGGGTGTTTATCCCACCCCCTTCATCGAGAAGATGAGTCCGTCGCTTGAAAAGCTCGTTGTTCATGTGAAGACTAAACAGCAAGGCGCTGTTGCGCAGGCCATGCCCGCACCTGCCGCGCCGCAGGCCATGCCTGCTGCTGTTGTGCCTGCAGAACATAAGTAAATCCGTCTCAGAATAGCCACCGGAGGGATATTAGATGGAAACAATCGTACTCCCAGTCATTAACCTCGCCCCCATCATGCCCGAGGTCATACTTGCGATCTTCGGCATGGCGTTGCTCCTCGTGAATGTGTTTGTGCCGAGCGAGCAAAAGGCCTATCTGGGATACCTGAGCCTTGTAGGCATTATCGCGGCCGGCGTAGCAACCATCGGGGGATGGGGAGTGTCCCTTGACGCGTTCAGCGGCTCCGTCGTGCAGGACAATTTCGCTCTCTTCTTCAAGGGGATATTCCTGCTATCGGCCGGGTTGACGGTACTGATCTCCGACCACTACATGAAGCGCGAAGGGTGCAATCAGGGGGAGCTTTATCCATTGATCCTTTTCGCGACCATGGGAATGATGCTCATGGCGTCCGGAACGGATCTCATGACGGTATTCCTCGGTCTTGAAGTGCTGTCAGTCTCACTGTATGTCCTTGCAGGATTTAATCGCGCCAATCTCAAGTCGAATGAGGCAGGACTCAAGTACTTTCTTCTCGGTGCATTCTCGACAGGCTTTCTTCTCTATGGCATGGCATTGACCTATGGGGCAACAGGGACGACCAAGATCCCTAAGATTGCAGAATTCGTTGCGTTCAACGGCATGGTGGCTCAATCTCCCATGTTCTACATAGGCATGCTCCTCATGGCGTCCGGTTTCGCGTTCAAGATCGCCGCCGCGCCCTTCCATATGTGGACTCCTGATGTCTATGAAGGCGCTCCGACACCGATGACCGCCTTTATGTCCGCAGGCCCCAAAGCAGCCGGTTTCGCTGCATTCATGCGGGTTCTGATCATCGCGTTTCCCTCACTCAAGGCGGACTGGTCCGACCTGTTGTGGATCCTTGCAGTACTCACCATGACCGTCGGTAACCTGATTGCTCTCAATCAGGACAATATCAAAAGGATGCTCGCCTACTCGTCCATTGCCCATGCCGGCTATGCGCTCGTCGGTTTCACCGCCGGAAACGCAGAAGGATCCGCTGGCATTATGTTCTACATGCTGTCTTATGCATTCATGAACATCGGAGCCTTCGCCATTATCATCCTTGTGGGCAAGAAGGGCGAGGAAAACAACAATGTCGCGGACTATGCCGGATTTGCCACGAAACATCCGGTTTTGGCGCTGGCCATGTCGATCTTTCTGTTTTCCCTGGCGGGCATGCCCCCCACGGCAGGATTCATCGGCAAGTTTTATCTCTTCTCGGGAGCCATCAAGGCCGGATACATCTGGCTCGCCATTATTGGCGTACTGAACAGCGCCGCGTCCGTCTACTACTACCTCAGGGTGATGGTCTACATGTACATGAAGAATCCGACCGAGGAGTTCGATTGGATGACTCTTTCCCCTGCCGTTATGCTCTGCATACTGATTGCTGTGGTGGGTGTCCTCGTTCCTGGTGTGGTTCCTTCGTATCTTCTAGAGCTCGCCCAAAAAGCTGTCTTGCTTTAGCCGGCAGAATGAGTTCGTGAAAAAAGCCCCTCTGTGTAGGGGCTTTTTTCGTTCGAGTCTGTTAGAATTAATACCATATCAGCCACAAGGAGGAGACCCATGGAGGAACGATCAGGCATAATCACATTCAAGGGCAATCCCATGACATTGTTGGGGCCCCAGCTCAAGGTCGGGGATCAGGCGCCGGAGTTCAACGTGGTAGATACGTCACTCGCGGCGAAGTCCCTCAAAGATTACGCCGGGGCTATCAAAATCATCAGTAGCGTGCCTTCGCTCGATACGCCGGTCTGCGATGCGGAGACGCGGCGTTTCAACCAGGAGGCTGCATCGTTGCCGGCCAATGTCGTGGTCCTTACCATCAGCCTTGATTTGCCGTTTGCCCAGAAGCGCTGGTGTGGTGCCGCGGGCATTGACCGCGTGGTTACCCTTTCCGATTACCGGGACCGCTCGTTCGGGCTCGCCTACGGGGTCCTTATCAAGGAGTTGATGCTCTTGTCCCGCTCGGTGTTCGTGCTGGATGGCGGCGGGGTTGTCCGTTACCTTCAGCATGTGCCGGAGGTCACCTCCGAGCCTGACTACGCAGCGGTCATCGCCGCAGTGCGTGCCATACTCTGATAGCCCTCATTCAACCCGGCAGGAAACGTGAACTGCCGGGTTGAACCCCCTCAGTACGGATCACTCCGGATGGTGGCAGCCTTGGGTGGGAATGGATAGCCGTTGACATCGTTCGCTGCCATCCGCTACTGTTCTATCATGGAACAACAGCTTGCCGCTCACGGCCTGATTGCCCTTTTCGTGGTTAGTTTTCTTGCCTCAACCCTTATCCCTGTCGGCTCCGAGTGGCTACTTGTCGTTCTTCTGACTCAGGATTACAGCCCATTGGCCGTTACAGCCACTGCCACAGCCGGTAACATCCTCGGCGCCTGTACGACTTGGGCCATCGGCATGTGGGGAGGTGTATACTTGGTGCGGCGGGTTCTTCGAATATCGGAGGACTCCGAACGCAGGGCAGAGCAGTTCTATCGCCGGTATGGTTCCTGGTCGCTTCTCTTGTCATGGCTGCCAATACTCGGAGATCCTCTCTGTTTGGTGGGAGGTGCCCTGGGAGTCGGATTCGGCCGGTTCGCGCTGCTGGTCGGGATCGGAAAGCTCGCGCGCTACTCGTTCATCACCTGGGTGACGGTCCATGCTGTCAACTGAACCGTCCGGCCATCGGGAACTCGAAAATACCATTGTGCGTTTGCTGAAGCGCCGTCCCTTTTATGGTCAATTCCTCCTGGCAGTGCGTCGTGAGCAGCGTCCCGGTTCCTTCCCCCTGGGGATAACCTTTCGGGATGGTGTCCTCGTCTTGGTGGTGGATCCTCAGCGATTCGACGCCGAGTCTCCTGCTGCCAGGGAAGGCCTGCTCGAGCATTGCGTCAAACACGTGATTCACCTTCACATGGTGCGACGAAAAGGGCGCAATAGCCATGATTGGGATGTGGCCTGCGATCTGGCCATCAACCCGTCCATTGAACACCTGCCCGCCGATGCGCCGCTTCCAGTTCATTTCTCCGTTGACGATGGCCTGGCTGCCGAAGATTATTACAACCTGCTCTCCAACCCGTTCGATGCCGGAAGCTTGGAGGGGCAGGGCGCGGGGCGGGCACGCAAGGATGAAGGCGGTGCCACTGGGGAGGGGTGTGACCGCGACCTGAACGCCACTACGGTTGACGACCACGGTGCCTGGGAGGAGGCGGACTCGACCCCGTTTCGACTTGCCGAGGAGGTGGTGCGCGGCATGGTACGGGAGGCTTGGCGACAGGCCGATGGTGACGTGCCTGCTGATATCCGTCATGTGATAGAGGGAATGCTTGCACCCTCTCCGATTGCGTGGCAGCAGGTGCTGCGGCAGTTCGTTGCGGCTGCTGGTCGCATCGGTCGTGAAGCGAGCTGGCTGAAGGAGCACCGCCGCTTCGCCCACATGACGCCCGGCATCCGCAAACGGCGGCGGTTGAATCTGCTGGTCGGGATCGATGTGAGCGAATCCACCGACGCCGTGGAGCTCCGGGAGGCATTTGCCCGGGAGTTGGTCCGGATCTCCCGCGGACGCGATGCAGAGATAACGGTTCTGTATGCCAACAGTCGGATTCAGCGGATGGAGAGCTTCAGGGGAGCGCTGGGCGTGACCGAGGTCTACCACGGCGGTGGATTCACGGATCTTCGCCCTGTCTTTGAGCATGCACGGGCCATGATTCCCCGCCCCGCAGCGATCATCTACTTGACCGACGGGGCCGGACCCGCCCCCGCGCACATGGAGTTCCCTACCCTGTGGGTGCTGACGCGTGAAGGGGAGAAACCCGTTCCCTGGGGGGCAGAATTGAGGCTGGAGGTATGACCGTGGAAGAACTCAAGCCGATGACTACAGAGTCGGTCAGAGAACTGCTGGAAGAGGCTGGGGCTGAAGTCATGGCACGCTCGGGAAGGACGGAAAGCTACAGTGCGCCCCGGGACTTTTCCTTCGAAGTCAGGGCCATCTTCCCCAATGGCATGGGGCTACACATCGTGGCGCGGCAGTTCAACTACCGCGATCCGTGGGAAGCAACAGGGCGAGTCAACGACCTGGTCGATGTTTCGCTACTGCGCGAGGGCGTCTACACGTCCCTTCCCAAGGGATACCCATGGTTCCAGGGAGGCGATCTGGAGGAAAGAGTCGACGAGGCACGACTCCGGGACCTCATTGCCTGTGTCCGCGATGTCAATCCAAAGCTCTACCTGCTCCAGGAGTTGACTGGAGACTTGTAGCAGCGCAGGCAGCCGTTGGCAGAGCCTGCAACCTTGGGCAACTGGGAACCAATGGACCTGTGTAGAGCCGTGGCGGGTCAGAATCGGCCTTTACCAAGGCGGCTCGTAGCAATCGAAGGAGACTTGGCCGTGCTTACGGCACAGTAAAATAAAATGTCGCCCCTTCCCCGACCTTGGCTTCCGCCCAGACCTTTCCTCCATGACGCTCAATGATGCGGCGGACCGTGGCGAGGCCGATGCCGCTTCCTTCGAACTCGCTGGCGGAATGGAGCCGCTCAAAGGGGATGAAGAGCCGATGGGCGCGTGACATGTCGAATCCGGCCCCATTGTCGCGGATATAGTGGGCCGTCTCTCCTCCGAGCTCGCACCGCCCGAACTCGATCACGGCCGTCTCTTTGTCTCCCGTATACTTCCAGGCATTGCCCACCAGGTTTTCGATCACCACCCTCATCAACCTCCGGTCGCCATTCACTACGACACCATCCGCAATAGCCACCGTCACGTTCCGTTCAGGGAGACGAAACCGGAATTCCTCAATGACCATCAAGGCCATATGAGAAAGATCAACCGGCTCGCGTCGGATTTCTTCCCGCCCGAGTCGGGCGAGGCCGAGCAACGATTCGATGAGCCGGTTCATCCGCTTGCCAGCCGTCAGAATCCGTTCCACATAGCTACGTCCCGTGTCGTCGAGTCGCGCACCGTAGTCGTCCAGCAGGATCCTGCCGAACCCGTAGATGGAGGTAAGGGGGGTGCGCAGATCATGGGAGACCGAGTAGCTGAAGGTTTCGAGCTCGCGATTCGCCTCCTCCAACTCCGCGGTACGCTCTGCGACCCGCTGTTCCAGTTCGGCATTGACCCGCCGGGCGTGCTCTTCGGCCTGGCTTCGTTCGGCAACCTCGCGCTTGAGCTCGCCGTTCACCCGGCTGAAAAAAACGAGAACGGCCGTGGTCAGGACAAAAAAGAGAGAATGGATGAGAACGATCTGGGCCCGCACCACTGCCAGAGTCTGCCCGAACGGAGTATAGGGGAACGAGACGCTGATTCCTCCCAGAATTGAGCCGGGGCGGTGGTGCTCCGTCATCTCATGGCAACGGAAGCAGGCCGCATCCGACTTGAGGGATGCCATGAGCCTGAAAACCTTACCGTTACGGCCACGCTCCACTGACCAGGTCTCGGCTTTTCCTCCCGCGAAGCCGAGCAGGGCGTGCTCTTCCCACTCGTCAGTGCGGTTTGCCGGATTCATGGGGTCGCTGCTGGTAATATGGACCGACACATCCTGAATCCTGCGCAGTTCTTCCCCCAGGAGCCGGGTCATGTAGGCCGGGTTGATCCTGGTCAGTTTCAGGCCGTCCGTGGTCTCCACGTCGCGCTGTGGGTCTTTCATCAGGTAGGGGTTGGGACGAATCGCGTCGGATATGGGCAGGAAGAAACCGCCATGCTCTGCATTCCACTGCCGGGTGGCGATGATCGTGCGCAGGATGGAACGCCCCATTTGTGCCGCGAGCTCTTCATAGTGCTCGGATGCCAGGTGGAGGTTGAACCAGAGGGAGAGGCCAGTCACTGCCATGAGAAGGGCGAGGATCAGATAACTGTATGAAACGATGTTGCTGCGATGCATGGGACGGATGACCTTTCTCGTCAGAAAGCCCGGGCTTCGCGAGCAGCCCGGGCTTTCTGACGAGGAGCAGGAAGGAAAGGGTTACTTCTTGGGTTCCATGGCATCGTTCAGGAGCTTCACCCCTGCCTTGGATGCCGCAATGGAGGAGGTCAGGCTGTCGCGGGCCAGTTCGGGATTATGGAAACCATCACTGTTTTCAGCAGTCCAGTATTCCCACAGTACATGGGCTTCCTCATGCTTCTCCCGCGCTTTCGCAAGGACATCTTCGCCGATTCCCATCCGCTTTGCAGCGGCGTAGGTATCGATCAATTGACCGAGCCAGTATTCTGCCTTGCGCATCTTGCCGCGGATGTAGTTACGGGTTCCTTCGATCTGGTAGGACTTCTGCTCCACGGTGCTCTTGGGGTGGCAGCCGAGGCAGGCTTCTTTCACATGGTGGGCAGGACGAATCACACCGTGGGATTTAAACGTCTTGCCGTCCTTGCCCTTCATGCGCGGCATGTGGCAGTCGGCGCAGCCGACGCCGGCCCGGTCATGAACGCTGCCTGCATAGGTTTCGGCTTCCGGGTGCTGCAGCTTCACGAGGCGTGCCCCCGTGATCGCGTGCTTGAAATCGTAGAAATCGAGCTTCTTGTAGTGTGCGAGGAGGTCCTTTGCGTTCTTGAGTGGAAAGTGGTTGGTGCGCTGGTCGTCGTAACCCACCTTCTGGCCATCGGACCATTGGAAGCCCGCGTTACAGTTGTACTCGACATGGCACTGGGCGCACATGAGCCGCGAATCGGTCTTCTCCATGACGCCGATCTTGCGGAAGCCGTCGCGGAATGAAACGATCTTGAGGTCGGTCTTGCCATTCTTGGCAAAAATGTTGTCGGACGGATCCTTTTCAATGGCCTGGATCAGGCCGTCACGCACCACACGGGGCTGGGTGCCGTGGGGATCGTGGCAGTGGATGCATCCCACCGGATTCTGGGTGTCCTTGGCCACGGCAACGATGTCGGAGCTCCGGTCCCACTTGGCCTTGGGGTCCTTGTCACCCATGAACTTCCAGGTGAGGATGTGATCGGATGTCTTGCACTGAATGCAGGTGGGGTTTCCGGCCATGGCGGTTTCCGGGAGCTTTGCGCCGGTGTCGGTCAGGATATCCCACGTCTTGCCGGTGGCATCCATGCCCCAGGCGCCTTTCTTGTACTGGAAGCGTCCTCCCTGGAAGCGGTCGACGATGAACTGGTCCACCACCATGAAGGCGTGCCCCCGGGGTTCGTTGTGCTCGAAGGTGAAGCCGTGGCCCGCCAGGAGTTTGTCCTGCATGGGAGAACGACCGGTGGGGATCCCCTTTTCCTTGCGGGGCTGGGCCTCGTAATTGACCGTGAAGAAGCTGTCGTATTCGTTTTTGTGGCACGAGCCGCACTTGGCCGGATCCAGGTTGGTACCCGGCTTGTTCTCATAGTTGGCCAGGTGCTCCTTGAGGTTGTCGTGGCAGGACTCGCAGGAAAGACGGGCGTGCTTTGATCCTTCCTTGAGAGCTTTGACCTCCTCGTGACAGCCGTAGCATGCCTCCCGTCCGTCTCCTTTGGCCCCCGTGGCGGCAGGTTTGCCCTTTGCCGCCGTGGAGAGCACCGGGATCGACAGGACAACGGCCGCTCCCGCGGCAACCGCCAGTACAGCCAGTCGTTTCTTCCACATACGTTCTCTTCTCCTTTCGTGTTGGTTATGGCCTGCCGTTCAACGGCTCGATGCTCATCGCTTTCGGCTTTGCCGGGCAGGCGTGCCTGCAGCCGCCACAGCCGGTACATCTCCGTTTGCTCACCCGTATGGTCCTGCCGAAGATGAGGGTAAGCGCTCCCTCGGGACAGCGCTCAATGCAGATGGAACACCCTTCGCGTACCAAGCAGCGGTCACGGATCAGTCGCGCCCTGCCGATCAGCGTGCGTTCCCCCTCGTTTGGCATCGTCAGAACGCCCTTGGGGCACGCCCCGGCGCAGAGGTAGCAAAGGGTGCAGCGTCCCTGGGAAAAGTCGAGGTACGGTCCCTGCAGGCCGGAATCCCGCACGATTATGGCCGAAGGGCAGACATCCCGGCAGGCGGTGCAGCCGCCGCAGAAGCCCGACGCAGTCTCCCTGAACCGCGGCGGCCGGCACACGGGAGCAGCCGCCCCGGCTGTTCGCGCCGCGTTCCGGTACCCTGGCAAGAATCGGGACAGAAACCGGCGTACTTCCATTGTTCCGCCTTTGCTTATTTCATGGGCATCTCAGGTGCTGACGCGCTGCGTTGGATCTTCATGCTGAAGAGCTGTCTATAAAATTAGCAAACATTCAAGGATGTGCAACGCGTGGAGAGGCATGTACTGCGTTGTGGGCAGTTGTGCGTCCGGAAAAAATCGTCTGCCAGCGGATGAGCAGGTTGCGTACCAACCATAACTCAAAAGTGAAATATCGGCTAATTAGCCGAAATTACTGATGGGCGAGAGAGTGCTGTGGTGAGAGAGTGTGCTTCGAGAACTGGTAAAGTGTTACGTAAGGGTAACGTGTGTATCGAAAGCGTTACGTGGGGCCCATCTGTTTCAGTTTTTCCCAGAGGGTCTTGCGGGAGATGCCGAGGAGCTGTGCCGCCACTCCTTTGCGGTTGCCGGTTGCCCGCAGTGCTTCGCGGATGGCCTCCTGCTCGGCGTCGGATACTGCCCGGGAAAGGGTCGCCGCCGAAGCGGGGCGTGTCGGCGCCGCAGGTGCAGCTGTGATGAAGTAGGGGGCCAGATCGGCCAGAGTAACCGTCTCGCCCAGCGACAGGGCAACGCCCCGCTCAAGGGCATTCTCCAACTCCCGGACGTTCCCGGGATAGTCGTAGTTCAGGAGCGCCTTGCGGGCCTCAGGATCGATGGCTCGGACAGGCTTGCACATCCGTTCGGCATAGACGGCCAGAAAGTGCTCGGCCAGGGGGAGGATGTCTTCGCGGCGTTCCCGCAGCGGCGGCAGATGGACCGGGATGACATTGAGGCGGTAAAAGAGGTCTTCCCGGAAGGTGCCACGCTCGACTTCCCTGCGCAGATCCTTGTTGGTGGCGGCAATGATCCGCACATCCACGGCGATCTCGCGGTTGCCGCCGATCCGCTCCAGGGTCTTTCCCTGGATTACCCGCAACAGCTTCGCCTGGGCGGCCAGGGGCATTTCGCCGATTTCGTCGAGAAAAATGGTTCCCCGGTGAGCCTGTTCGAATTTCCCCTTGCGTTCCCGCACCGCTCCCGTGAACGCACCCCGCTCATGGCCGAAGAGCTCCGACTCCAGGAGCGTCTCAGGCAGAGCGGCACAGTTCACCTTGACGAAGGAGTTCTTGTGACGCGGGCTCATCTGGTGGATGGCGCAGGCCACCAGCTCCTTGCCCGTACCGCTCTCGCCGGAGATGAGAATCGTGGAGTCGAGGGCTGCCGTGGCCCTGATCATGTGGAACACCGGTTCCATGGCGTGACTTTTTCCGATCATGCCGCCGCAGGAGAAATCGGCCCGCACCTGCTCCCTTAAAGAGATATTTTCTTCCTTGAGGCGCTCCTTCTCGGTGATGTCCCGCGAGATGAGGAGGGTGCCCTCGTAGGTCCCGGTCTCGTTTCTGATGGGGTAGTAGCTGTTTTCGAAGATTTTTCCCCTGACGTGGATCACGCGGGTGGAAAAGGGGATGGCACCACCCTTCAGCCCGGCGATGAGGCGGCGGATGCGCCTTTCGGACGCGGGTGAGTGAATGGAAACGATGCTGCGCCCCAGATAGTTGGCGGCGATGATCCCCCGGATTTCTTCGGCAGCCGCGTTGATGTAGCGGATTCTGTCGTCGGCGTCGGCGAAGATGATCCCTTCGCCCATGCTGGCGAGGATTGCCCTGAAAACAGGTAGCTGGAGCGGTTTGGATTCAGTGTGCACAGTAGTCTCCCCTATATGTTACCTGACCGTAACACGGCAGCGATTTCGACTCCACCATTTTCCCGTGAGTCCATTCCGTTACAGGGAAAAGTCGTCAACAGCCACCTGTCGGTTGACATCGATTCATCGTGGCGTATAATTGTGCCCAATCAATGAGCAGAGTCACATCCCCATGTCATGAGCAGCGTACCGTAAGGTTCAGGCCCGCGGCGTTCCGACGCGGGCCTGAACCGCGACGCGGCATCTACTACCCAAAGGAGGTCATCAATGAAGCAACGAATCGTGCCCGGACTGCTTGCCCTGGCCGCAATAGCCGTCACGGCCGCGCCAGGACTCGCCGAAAACAGGAGCGGAGCAGGGTACATCTCTCCCTTTGTGGGCGGCTACACGTTTGACGGCGCACAGCACCTGAAAACCCGTCCGACTTTCGGCCTTAGAGGCGGCTACAACCTGGACAAGAACTGGGCCGCCGAACTGCTCTTCGGCTATGTTCCCACCAAGCAGAGCAGGGGGCAGGGAAATGACGTGGACGCCTACCGTTACGGTCTCGACGTCCTCTATAACTTCATGCCCGACAGCGCCCTGGTGCCGTTCCTCGCCGTAGGCGGCGGCGCTTCCACCATAGACCATCCAGAAGGGGTGAGCGACGAGCATGAGCAGTATGTGAACTACGGCGGTGGCCTCAAATACTTCGTGACCGACAGTTTCGCATTCCGTGGCGACGTGCGGCACATCTACATGCTTGGCCCCGAAAACCACAACTTCGAATACACGCTTGGACTCAGCTACTTCTTCGGGGGCGAGCGTCCCGCCCCGGCCAAGGTCGCAGCGATTCCCGAACCGCCCAAGGCCGTTGAGCCGCCGCCTCCGGCCCCGGCGCCCAAGAAAGAGATGGTACCGCCTCCCCCGCCCCCTGCGCCCAAGGACACGGACGGCGACGGGGTCATTGATGACCTTGACAAGTGCCCCGATACCCCCGCAGGCGTGAAGGTGGACAGCGTTGGTTGCCCCCTCGACACGGACAAGGACGGCGTCTACGATTACCTTGACAAGTGCCCCGACACCCCTGCCGGCGTGAAGGTGGACAGCGTCGGTTGCCCTCTCGATACTGACGGCGACGGCGTCTATGACTATCTGGACAAGTGCCCCGATACGCCCAGGGACTTGGCGGTCGACGCCAAAGGATGCCCCGAGCGCGTCTGTATCACTCTCGGCGTTCAGTTCGACACCGACAAGGCCGTGGTTAAGCCCCAGTACCATGACGAGATCAAGAAGGCCGCCGACTTCCTGAAGGAGTACCCCGAGGCGACCGCCGTCATTGAAGGGCACACCGACAGCGTCGGGAGCGATGCCTACAACCAGAAGCTTTCGGAGCGGCGCGCCAAGGCGGTCATGAAGTATCTGGTCGACAAACTCGGCATCAACGCCAAGCGCCTTTCGGCCAAGGGCTTCGGTGAGTCAAAGCCGATCGCCGACAATGCCACCGAGGAAGGGCGGTACAAGAACCGCCGGGTTGTGGCGACCATCGACTGCGGTATGAAGAAGAGACGGTGATTCACGTCTTCCCGCAAAGGAGAAACGGCGCGTTGCCCAGGCAACGCGCCGTTTTTTTGCCCGCGGTAACGGGCGTGCTGCATTGCCCATGGCCTGAAACCAGGCAGCCGGGCTATCCTGCCTGCCTTCACCCGCCGGTGGCTACTTCTCCCCGCCTGGCTGTTTCTCCCCGGTTACGGGCAGTTCCACTCCCGCCTGTTTAGCAGCCCCGTCAATAAATTCCCGCAGCCTGTTCTGCTCAGCCTCATCCTGCAGCCTGGTGCGCAGGGTTTCCTTTACCTCGTCGAAGGGGAGGGTCCTTTTCTCCTTCCGTTCATCCACCTTGACGATGTGATAGCCGAAGGAGCTCTCAACCAGGCTACTCACCTCGCCGGCCTTGAGGGCGAACACCGCCTTCTCGAATTCCTCGGAATTGGTTTGTCCGGGAGTGATGGCGCCGAGCAGGCCCCCTTCTTTTGCCGACTCGGTGTCCTCGGATGCCTCTGCGGCCACGGCGGCAAAGTCTTCTCCCTTGTTCAGCCGTTCGAGTACCCCTTCTGCCTTTGTCCTGGCCGCCGCCTTGGCCTGGCTGTCGGCAGCGTCGGCGATTCCAATGAAGATGTGCCGGACCATGGCCTGCTCAGGCATGACAAAGTCCTTGGCATGCTCCTGGTAGTAGGCTCGCAGTTCTGCATCGGACACCTTCACGCCTGCAATGACGACCTTGGTCAGGTATTCGCGGGCCAGGAAATCGTCCACAAAGTAGCCGAGCCGTTCCCTCACCTCGGGCTTGCGGTCGAAGCCCTCTTTCCTGGCTATCATGGCAACAGCCCGGGTCTGCAGGATTTCCCTGGTCAGAAGCGCCCGTTGCTCCGGATTTTTTCGGAGCTGCTGCTGCGCTTCGGCCGGCAGGGCATCGATGAGCCGATCCAGGTCCGCCTCCCGCAGGGTGAACTCGCCCGCCTTCCCCACCACGGGGTTGATTTCCTCCGCCCGGGACACCCCTGCAGCCAAGGCAACGAGGAGCGCGCCCACCAGTAACGTCCTTGAAGTCATGTGTCCTCCCTCTGTCATGATGGTGTGGAATGCGTATTCATGTGTTTCTCCGACCTATTAGCACAGACCCGAGGGAAAAGCCAGCGCCACCTGGGGCATGCAGTGTCGTACCACGTGGACGGGTATCCCCGGCCACCCGCCGCGTCTCCTGATACCCTTCCTGTCCTCAACCTGCTCAACAAAGTTGTAAAACGATATTTTATTTGATAAGGTGTATGCCACTTGCCGACAACGGCGATTACTTCACATCAAGGAGTTGTCATGGCACAGGTGTTTGATTTTACACGACTGCGCAGGCTGACGATTATTCACGTGTTTGTCCAGGCGTTTCTCTTGATTCTCCTTGTCGGCACCTCCTCGGTGCTTCTCGGCAAGGTCCCGTCCCAGGTTTTCATGAACAGTGTCATCAGGGTCGTGGTGCTCCAACTGATCCTCTTTTATCCCGTGTACAAACTCGCGGCTTCGGATGCGGAGCGCGAGGTGGCATCGGCCGCCACGGGGCTTGCCGCCGACGAGATGCAGGCCCTGCGACGCAAGAGGGTATTCAGCGACATCCTCAAGGGGGCGCTGATCATTTTTTTCTTCACGTTCATCCTGAGGGCTCCCGGCGCCCCCCAGATCCAGTTCTCCATCCTCGCCGTCTTTCTCCTTTCCTATCTGGCCTACTTCCAGTGCTTCAACTCGGTGGCCAAGCGGCTCATGCGCGCCAAGAGCTAAGGCGAACTCCTGCGTTACGGCGGTGGCGGGGCCGCGAAGAACTCAGCCATGGCTCCGAAGACCTCCGCCGAAGAGCCGGTCACCAGCCGCACGGGGGGCAGCGACCGGAGGAAGTGCCCGCCGTAGTTTTTCGTCAGGACCCGGCTGTCGAGGATGAGGACCGCGCCCCGGTCTTCCCTGCTTCTGATCAGTCGTCCGAATCCCTGCTTGAACTTGATGACCGCCTGGGGAACCGTGTACTCCATGAAGGGGTCGCCTCCGCCGGCGGCAATGTGCTCGGCCCGGGCCTCCAGGATCGGTTCCGTGGGAACCCTGAAGGGGAGCCGTGTGAGCGCCACCAGTTCCAGGGCCTTCCCCTGGACGTCAACTCCCTCCCAGAAGGAGTCGGTGCCGAAGAGCACGGCGTTGGGCTCCTGCCTGAACCGGGCCAGGAGGTGGTGCCGGTTGACCTCTCCCTGGCGCAGGGGGGTGAGTCCCCGCCGCTTCAATGCCTCGGCCATCCTGCCGAAAAGTTTTGCCAACAGATCGTAGGAGGTGAAGAGGACAAAGGCGTGCCCCTCCGAGATGGCCAGCCCCTGGTGAAGGGCCAGCTCCAGGGCCTCCTGGAAGCCGCGCGAGGCGGGTTCCGGGATGTCGGCGGGGATGCCCACGAAGGCCTGGTGCTCGTAATCGAAGGGGGAGGCCAGGAGGAGTCCGGTGACCCGGTCCTGTTTCAGGAGGGCGATGCCTGTCCGGCCGGCAAGATAGTCGAACCGCTCTCCCACCGCCAGGGTGGCGGAGGTGACGATCACGGTCCGGAAGGCGTCGAACAGGGTTCGCTTGAGGGCTGCCGCCACCTCCAGGGGGGATGAGCAGAGCCGCACGACCATGCCGCTTTTCCCCCGTTTCACCTCGAACCAGCGGCAGACCTCGCCCTCGCGGCCGATGAAGAAGATCAGGTCACCGGCCACCGCTTCGAGCCTGCCGGTGATTCCCCGCAGGTCGATGAGGAGCCCGGCAAGCTTTTCCCGTATCTCCTCCGGAAGACGCACGCAGGCCGTGAGAACCCCTTTCAACTCCCGCACGTAGTCGTTCAGGTCCGCGGCCAGTTCCCGCACCTCGTCGTCCACCACCCGCCAGAGCCGGGAGCCGAAGAGCGACGGCGTCACCCGCAGTTTCCGCTCGCCCGTCGTGCCCCCCCGTTCCGACAGGTGTCCCACGAGGGCGATGCCGATGGCGTCCATGGCACGGGTGACGCCGTCGGCCAACTGCTGACGGCGGGGAATGAGGGTGCCGTCGATCCGCTCGGCCAGGTCCCGGTAGAGTTCGTCGAGGGTTTCGGGCATTTCCCGGGCAAGCCCTGCCGAAAACTGGGGCAGGAGTCCGCGTTGGGGCTTGCGCGGGTTCTGGAGCCTTCCCAGGAGTTTCAGCAGTCCCGTGCGGGAGACCTGGGCCGACAGGTGGCCCGTGGCCACGTCCTCCAAATGGTGCCCCTCGTCCACGATGAGCCGTTCGAAAGGGGGGAGGATGGCGGTGGAGCGGTAGCCGGCCTCCTGGCGCAGGGCCAGATCGGCCATGAGGAGCGAGTGGTTGACCACCAGGACATCGGCACTGGCCGCTTGACGACGGGCGGAGTAAAAGAAACAGCGGGCATAGAAGGGGCAGCGGACCCGGTTGCACTGATCAGCCTCGCAGGCCACCTCCTCCCACGCCTCTTCCTTGGGAATGAAGGAGAGATCACTCCGGCATCCTTCCCCGGTGGTCTCGCTCCAGGCCATGATGGCCTCCAACTCGCCGGCGGCGGGGTCGTCGGCGAAGAGCGACGGCTCGGCCTTGACGGCGGCCAGTTTGCGGCGGCAGAGGTAGTTGGAGCGTCCCTTCACGAGCACGGCCCTGAAAGAGATGCCCGCGTGTTGTTGGAGAAAGGGGATGTCCTTGCGGGTCAGTTGTTCCTGAAGGTTGATGGTGTTGGTGGAAACCACCACCCGCTCCTGGTTGCGGATGGCCCAGAGAACGGCGGGGACCAGGTAGGCCAGCGACTTGCCCGTACCCGTACCCGCCTCGATGACCGCCACCCGGTCGTCGTTGAACGCCTCGGTGACGCGGAACGCCATCCTGAGCTGCTCGTCCCGGTACTCGTAGCCGGGGAGGTTGTCGGCGAGGACACCGGCCGGCGCGAAGATCCGCTCGATCTCCGGGAACGACAGCCTTTGGGTTTCCCGCCGGGCAAAGGGGGGAACCACTTGGTAGCAGTTCTCGGCCCGGTTGTCGATAATGGAGAAGCCCACCCCCTGGTTTCCCAGGAGCGAGGCGATCTCCACGTCGGCCTGGGAGGGGGTGAGAACACCGGAGGGGTGGTTGTGGATCACCACGTCGCCGAAGCTGGTGGCGATCATGATGGCGGCCACGGCATCCCGGTTGCCCCGGGCAAGGGGCTCCACCTCCACAACGAGGAGGTTCTCGTCCGTGCGCCCCAGAAAGAAGACCTCGTTGTCCCCGGCGTCGGTGATGGCCGCGCGCAGGTCGAGGATGGCCTGTTCCGAAAAGTAACGTTTCATTGCCCTGAGGATACCGGAGCGGGGGAGGCGGGGGCAAGGGGATTCGCACGAAAAAAGGGCGGATCGCTCCGCCCTTTTTTCGTGCATGCCGGGGTATGCCGGTGCCGGATTACTTCTTGTGGCACTCGCCGCACTTGGTGGGGCCCTTCTTCATTTCCTCGTGACAGCCCTTGCAGGATTTGCCGTGCGCCATTTCCTTGCCGAACCCCTCGATCTTGCCCGGCGTCTTGCCGTGGCATACGGTACAGTCGGGGATGATCGTCTGGTGTTTCTTGTGGTCAAAGGTGACGTTGCCGTTCTTGGCGGTGAAGGTCATGGTGTCGGCGGCCAGGGCGGCGCCGGCGGCGAAGAGGGTGAGGGCCAGGGATGCGATCAGTCTTTTCATGGTGATTCTCCTTTCGGGTGTGTGTGCGAAATCGCATGGTCCCAGTGTAGGAGGTTGGCCCCGCTGTCCGCCATCGACATCTATCGCCGTGTCACCCGATGTCGGGTTTGCGGCGGGCATGACGTGTCAGTGGAATCAGGGAGTTAAGCCACCCTTGTGGCAATCGCCGCAACGGGTCGGCCCCATCCTCATCTCTTCGTGACATCCTTTGCACCCCTTGCCGTGGGCCATGACCTTGTCGAATCCGTCGATCCTGCCCGGCCCCTTTTCGTGGCAGCCGCGGCATTCGCCCAGGGCGTCCTGGTGCTTTTTGTGGGGAAATACCACGGCACCGATCCGGGTCGGATAGGTGATCCTGTCGATGGCGCCGGCAGTGCCCGCCAGGATGGTGAGGAGAGCCGCAGTTGCTGGAATGAATCTCATGGTCACGCTCCTTTGCAGGTGAGTTCGACGCTGTGCGAGCCGGGGCGGGATCGCCGCCAGTGTTCCGTGAGGGGACCTTCGCGCCATGGGGTTCTTTGCCGGCGCAAAACCTGTTACAATAGCAGCCTATGGATAACCTTGCCGAACACAGCGACAGGACGCCGACCCCCATCGTGGCCATCGATGGGGCAACCATCCGCCGGATCCGGGAGGCCAAGCGGCTCACCCAGCTCTACGT
>NZ_JCAMRN010000024.1:0-42979 GCF_059620965.1 Geobacter sp. PheSNFMC | reverse complement strand
CTGACCGTAACGATCGAGGCAACGAGCAAGGACGAAACGGGCCAACTGCTGGCGGCCATGCACAACATGGTCGAGAAGCTGAAAGGAGTGGTAGCTGACGTGAAGAGCGCAGCGGACAACGTGGCCGCCGGCAGCCAGGAGCTCTCCTCCAGCTCCGAGGAAATGAGCCAGGGTGCCACCGAGCAGGCTGCCGCTGCCGAAGAAGCCTCCAGCTCCATGGAACAGATGAGCTCCAACATCCGGCAGAACGCCGACAACGCCACCCAGACCGAAAAGATCGCCCTCAAGAGCGCCGCCGACGCCAAACAGGGTGGCACGGCCGTGGCCGAAACCGTCGTGGCCATGAAGGAAATCGCCTCCAAGATCTCGATCATCGAAGAGATAGCCCGCCAGACGAACCTGCTGGCCCTGAACGCGGCCATCGAAGCGGCCCGTGCCGGCGAACACGGCAAAGGGTTCGCCGTGGTAGCCGCCGAAGTCAGAAAACTTGCCGAGCGGAGCCAGAAGGCGGCAGGCGAGATCAGCGAGTTGTCTGCCTCCAGCGTACAGGTAGCGGAAGAAGCCGGCGAGATGCTGACGCGGATCGTGCCGGACATCCAGCGGACCGCGGAACTGGTGCAGGAGATCAGCGCCGCGTGCAAAGAGCAGGACACGGGCGCTGAGCAGATCAACAAAGCGATCCAGCAACTTGACCAGGTGATCCAGCAGAACGCCAGCGCCAGCGAAGAGATGGCCTCCACCAGCGAAGAACTGGCCGGTCAGGCCGAACAACTGCAGGCAACCATTTCATTCTTCCGGACCGATGATCGTGGCGCGTCGAGCCGGAGTGCGGCCCGTCTGCCCGTTGCCAAGAAAAAGGCAGCAATCCCTCATCTGGGTCACGGCACATCCAACGGCTACCATGCCGAGCCCGCGCCACCGCGAAAAGTAGCAGCAGGCGGCGGGGTGGATCTGAACCTGGCCACCGATCACCTGGACGACCAGTTCGAGAAATTCTAGGAGAGAGCGATGGCACACGCAGACGCAACAGAAACGCAGCAGTACCTGACCTTCACCCTTGCCGGGGAAGTATTTGCGGTGGACGTGGCCAAGGTCCGGGAGATACTGGAATGGAGCAGCATCACCAAGGTCCCGCAGACGCCCGGATTCATGCGCGGTGTGATCAACCTGCGGGGCAGCGTGGTTCCGGTAATCGACTTGCGGCAGAAGTTCGGGATGCCCGAAACCGAGCGCAGCATCGACACGTGCATCATCGTAGTCGAGGTGGAGACGGCAATGGAGACGCTGGTACTGGGAATGCTTGCCGACTCGGTGCAGGAGGTGTTCGAGTTGGAGAGAGGAAACATCGAGCCTGCGCCCCGGATCGGGACAAAGTTGGACACCTCGTTCCTGAAGGGCATGGGGAAACACGGCGATGCGTTTCTCATGATCCTGGACATCGACCGGGTGTTCGGGGAGGACGATCTGGCCGGGCTGGCCGCGGCAGGGGAGGCGGCTGCGTAACAGAGATAATCAAGAGCAGGAATGACACAAGGGCGCTCCGGGGAATCGGGGCGCCCTTGTGTTTGGATGACGTGGCAACGGGGTTTCACGCTGTCGCTATCATGATCGTAGGTATCAGGAAATTCCTGATGTCCGGTACCGGTTGGCGTCTGCACTCCGTGCGGGGAATTACGGAACATGCTTTGATGGATCTAATGATGGCGCCGGGTTACGGCCGGGGTGCTCGGCAGCTCGTTCCCGGGTATGGTATACGCGGTTATAAAACCGCTGTTGGTTTGAAGGCGTCGCGCAATCGCCGCTAAAGATGGGTTGCGGCCTGTCGAAAGGTATTCATAGCACAGTGTGAATGTTCGGGAGGTACGCATGGGATTACGCAGCATGACCATCCGGTGGAAGCTCATAGCCATGACCGCGATCATCGTTGTCCTGACGGCAACGGTTATCACCGCCATCTGTCTTGCGCGGTTCAGGGCCGATCTGATGAGAGTCGCCACGGTTTCCCAGGAAACGCGGATCAAGACCCTCTGGGAACTGCTCCGCCAGAAGGGAGCCAACGCCCGGATCGACAACGGCAGGCTCATGGTCGGCGAGTACGTGGTGAACGACAACTTCGAGATACCCGACAAGGTGAGGGATCTCTGCGGCGGGACGGCAACCATCTTCATGGGCGACCTGCGGGTCTCCACCAACGTCAAGAAGGAGGACGGCAGCCGCGCCATCGGCACGAAACTCCAGGGGCCCGCCTATGATGCCATTTTCAAGGAAGGGAAACCTTACCGCGGCGAGGCGAAGATTCTCGGCGTCCCCTACTTTACGTCCTATGATCCGCTCCGGGACGCGAGCGGTTCGATCATCGGCGTGCTGTACGTCGGCGTGAAGAAAAGCGAGTTCTTCGAATCCTACGAACGCCTCAAGCTGATCATCGTTGGCAGCGCAGTGGGCACGGTCCTGCTGGCGTGTCTTGTGGCCGGGTTCGTGTCGGGGCGGCTCGTGCGCCCGCTGCGCGACGCAGTTGCCACCGTGGACCGGTTGGCCACCGGCGATCTTTCCGTTGCCATTGAAGCGACGGAGACGGATGAGATCGGTCGCCTGCTTGCCGCCATGGGCAATATGGTGGACAAGCTCAGGAAGGTGGTCACCAGCGTCAAGTCCGCGTCGGACAACGTTGCCGCCGGTGCCCGCGAACTGTCCGTAAGCGCCGAGGAGATGAACGAGGGGGCCACCGAGCAGGCGGCAGCGGCAGAGCAGGCGTCCAGCAACATGGAGGAGATGAGCGTCACTATCAGGCATACTGCCGATAATGCGGTTCAGACCGAGAAAATAGCCGGCAAGAGCGCCGAGGATGCCCGCGAGGGCGGGGAGGCGGTGGCCGAGACCGTATCTGCCATGAAGGTTATTGCCGGCAAGATAGCGATCATCGAAGAGATCGCCCGCCAGACGAACTTGCTGGCCCTGAACGCGGCCATCGAGGCGGCCCGGGCCGGCGAGCACGGCAAGGGGTTCGCGGTGGTGGCCTCCGAGGTGCGCAAGCTGGCCGAGCGGAGCCAGAAAGCAGCGGGCGAGATCGGTGAGCTCTCCGCATCCAGCGTGCGAGTCGCGGAGAAGGCGGGAGAGATGCTCGCCCGCATCATCCCCGATATTCAGCGGACCGCGGAACTGGTGCAGGAGATCAGCGCCGCGTGCAAGGAGCAGGACTCGGGCGCGGATCAGATCAACCGGGCCATCCGGCAACTGGACAACGTGATCCAGCAGAACGCCTCCACCAGCGAGGAAATGGCCTCCACCAGCGAAGAACTGGCCAGCCAGGCCGAACAGCTCCAGGCAACCATCGCCTTTTTTAAGGTTTCATAGTCCTCTCGGGCAGAGAGGGGGATATTCCGCAGTGCGAGCCGCGGTATTTTTATGTCCGCAACTGTCTGTATGTCCTGTTGTTAGACCAATTGTTTTGTCTGGTGGACTCCAGGTTTAAAATTTTTCCTCAAGGTTTTGCTGGCTAAACCGATATATGCAATGAAATGTGGGGAATGGGGGGCGTCCTGGAGATGGTGTCAGAAAAACCCCGAATGAACGGAGTGTGGAGGAGTTAATGAGTTGGAAAAACCTGAGGCTGAGCCTCAAGGTGCTGGTGGGCATAGGCAGTGTCCTTGTCCTGCTGGCAGTTATCGGCGTCTGGTCGGTGAAGGGACTGTCTGAGGCCGTCAGGGACGGCAAGGAGGTCAGCGACGGCAACAAGCTGCGGGCCGAGCTCCTCCAGCGGGAGGTGGATCACCTCAACTGGGCCAAGAACGTCAGCGCGTTCCTCCTGGACGACAGGGTAAAGGAGCTCACCGTTCAGGTGGATCACACCAAGTGCAAGTTCGGCGAGTGGTACTACGGCGAGGGGCGTAAGCAGGCCGAGGCCATGCTTCCCGCACTGAAGGACGAACTGGCTGCCATCGAGGACCCCCACCGCAAGCTCCACGAGTCGGCGGGACTCATCAGGAAGGCCTACAACAAGGAGCAGGGTGAGCAGGGCCGCCGGGAGGCGGAGATCATCTTCGCAAGCCAGACCCAGCCGAACCTGCAACTGGTGCAGAAGCACCTGGGCGGGCTCAATGAGACATCCCGCACGCATATCCTTTCCGATGAGCAGATGATCGCCAACGCCAACGGCACCAAGGCTGTCGTCATCGCCCTGAGCGTCGCCGCCCTGGTGATCGGCATCGTTCTGGCGCTGCTCATTTCCCGCTCCATTAGTGGCCCGGTCCTGAAGGGGGTTGAATTCGCCCTGAAGATCGCCGGCGGTGACCTGCGGAGCACCCTCGACATCGACCGGAAGGACGAGGTGGGGCAGTTGGTGGCGGCCCTGAACGACATGGTTGCCACGCTCCGCGACATTGTAACCGACGTGAAGAACTCGGCAGACAACGTGGCCGCCGGCAGCCAGGAACTGTCCGCCAACTCCGAGGCCATGAGCCAGGGGGCCACCGAGCAGGCTGCCGCTGCCGAAGAGGCATCCAGTTCCATGGAGCAGATGGCGGCCAATATCCGGCAGAATGCGGACAACGCCTCCCAGACCGAGAAGATCGCCCTCAAAAGCGCCATGGACGCCCGGGAAGGCGGCGCGGCCGTTGCCGGCACGGTGAGTGCCATGAAGGAAATCGCCTCCAAGATCTCGATCATCGAAGAGATCGCCCGCCAGACGAACCTGCTGGCCCTGAACGCGGCCATCGAAGCGGCCCGTGCCGGCGAACACGGCAAAGGGTTCGCCGTGGTAGCCGCCGAAGTCAGAAAGCTTGCCGAGCGGAGCCAGAAGGCGGCGGGCGAGATCAGCGAGCTGTCTGCCTCAAGCGTTCAGGTAGCGGAAGAAGCCGGCGAGATGCTGACGCGGATCGTGCCGGACATCCAGCGGACCGCGGAACTGGTGCAGGAGATCAGCGCCGCGTGCAAAGAGCAGGACACGGGCGCTGAGCAGATCAACAAAGCGATCCAGCAGCTTGACCAGGTGATCCAGCAGAACGCCAGCGCCAGCGAAGAGATGGCCTCCACCAGTGAAGAACTGGCCGGTCAGGCGGAGCATCTCCAGTCGGCAATCGCATTTTTCAAGACCGACGAGCAGGGGCGATTTGCCGGGAATCCCCCGGTTGTGCGAACGGCTGCGGAGGCGAAGAAACCGGCTGTGCTGCGCCTGGGCCACGGCAGCGTAAACGACCGCCGGGCTGAGCCGGCCGTGCTGCGAAAGGCTGCCACCGGCAGGGGCGTTGACCTGAAGATGGACGGCGACTACCTGGACGACCAGTTCGAGAAGTTCTAGCTCCCGATGGAGTCTAACGCAAAAAGCCCGGCCCGGAGATCATCTCCGGGCCGGGCTTTTTGCGTGGGTCATGCCCGGTTACGGACAGGTTCCTAGACGAGGCCGTGGGCCACCATGGCGTCGGCAACCTTGGTAAAGCCGGCGATGTTGGCACCCAGCACGTAGTTGCCCGTGGCGCCGTATTCCTCGGCTGTCTCGTGGCAGAGACGGTGGATGCCTTTCATGATGTTCTCCAGCTTCTTTTCGGTGTCTTCGAAGGACCAGGAATCACGCTGGGCATTCTGTTGCATTTCCAGGGCCGACGTGGCAACGCCGCCGGCATTGGCGGCCTTGCCGGGGCCATAGGCGATTTTGGCGTCGAGGAATATCTTGATCCCTTCGGGGGTGGTGGGCATGTTGGCGCCCTCGCCCACGGCGATGCAGCCGTTCTTCACCAGGGTCTTGGCGTCCTTGCCGTTGATCTCGTTCTGGGTTGCCGACGGCATGGCCACCTGGCAGGGGATGTCCCAGATGTTGCCGCTCGCGATGTACTTGGCATCCTTGTGATAGGAGGCGTAGTCCTGGATGCGGCGGCGTTCCACTTCCTTCAGTTGCTTGATGAGGTCCAGGTCGAGACCTTTTTCGTGGTAAATGACGCCGTTGGAGTCGGAGCAGGCCACGCACTTGCCGCCGAGCTGGTGAATCTTCTCGATGGTGTAGATGGCCACGTTGCCGGAGCCGGACACGGTGCAGATCTTGCCGTCAAAGGAGTCCTTGCGGACCTTGAGGGCCTGGTTGATGAAGAACGTGGCGCCGTAGCCGGTGGCCTCGGTGCGCACCAGGGAGCCGCCCCACTTGAGCCCCTTGCCGGTCAGCACGCCCGCTTCCCACCGGTTGGTAATCCGCTTGTACTGGCCGAACATGTAGCCAATCTCGCGGCCGCCCACGCCGATGTCGCCGGCGGGAACGTCGGTGTGCTCGCCCAGGTGGCGATAGAGCTCGGTGATGAAGCTCTGGCAGAAGCGCATGATCTCGTCGTCGGACCTTCCTTTGGGGTCGAAGTCGGAGCCGCCCTTGCCGCCGCCGATGGGCATGCCGGTGAGGGAGTTCTTGAAGATTTGCTCGAAGCCCAGGAACTTGATGATGCCCAGGTAGACCGACGGATGGAAGCGAAGGCCCCCCTTGTAGGGACCGAGGGCCGAGTTGAACTCCACGCGGAAGCCGCGGTTGATGTGGACCTGGCCCTTGTCGTCCTGCCAGGGCACCCGGAAGATGATCTGGCGCTCGGGTTCGCAGATCCGCTCGATAATTTTGCGCTCCAGGTATTCGGGGTGCTTGGTGACAACAGAGCCGAGGGATTCGAGCACTTCGGCCACTGCCTGATGGAATTCCACTTCGCCCGGATTGCGCTTGAGAACGTCCTGATAGATGCCTTGAAGTTTCTCGTCAACTTGATGCGGTGACATGGTTCCTCCTCTGGTTAAGATGTAGGCAGCCAGCTGTGTGAACAGATTGCGTCCTGTTTTCTGAGTAGATCGTTTGTTTAATGCATATAGCGGACCAAGATTGTGAGTTTAGTGTATTTGTCTGACTAATCAGTTGATATTACGACTAAATTAATGAAGGGGGCATCGTGGCTGCCTGCGGTGAGATGAGTCCGGTGATTATATAATGTACACTGTCGTGTAGATTGCCTGTAAGGCGGGCGCATCCTGATCGAGCGGAACGGTTGTTGCCGGGAGGGGGTCTGGTATCCTTTTCGTGAGACCCGAATGAAGGGAGGATTCACCGTGCTGATCGAAATGCATTGTCATACCTCTGAATACTCCTCCTGCAGCGGCGTTGCGGCCGTGGACCTGGTGCGCCAGGTGGCGGCGAAGAACCTGCAGGGGATCGTTCTTACGGATCACCATCACCTCTGGGATCCCTCTGAGCTGGCCGATGTCCGGCGCCGGGCTGAGGTTCCCGATCATTTCGTCATCCTCACCGGTCAGGAAGTGACCACGCCGGAACTGGGCGACGTGCTCGTCTACGGTGCGGATGCGACGATCGACCGGGGGACTCCCCTGGCCGAAATCCGGCGGCGCTACCCGGCTGCCGCCCTTGTCTGGGCCCATCCCTACCGCAGGGGGAAGCGTCCCGCGCCTGAGCAGCTCTGCCATCCGCTGCTGGACGGTGTGGAGATCTTCAACTCCAACCACACGGTGCGGGAGAACAGCCAGGGGCTCCAGGACTGGCATCGGGAGCGGTTCACCGCCATCGCGGGCACCGACACCCATGGCGAAAACTACGCAGGGCTCTATCCGACCCAGTTCGACCATGCCGTCAAGACCATCGCCGCCCTGGCAGCCGAGATCAGGCACGGCAGGTGCCGGCCGTTCCTGAAGGAGATTCCCCGCTCGGGCGCCAACAGCCAGGTCATCGAGGTGACCATCGGCACCAAGGGGGCCGATGAGGTGCGCGAGCGGCTCATCATCAAGGAGATCGGAACCCGGCACAAGTGGCGGTCCGCCGAGCGGGCCTTCCGCATTATGGGGGAGATCGTCGGCCACGGCTTCGACGCGGGGAGATTCAGGGTGCCCCGCCCCATCGACGAGGATGATGCCTCCATGACGCTCATCGAACAGGGCTTGCGGGGGAAATCGCTCTTCGACAAGCTCCTGGCCGCCGAACCGGAGGACGGGAGGGAATACCTGTCCCTGGCGGCCGGCTGGCTGGCCCGGCTCCATAACTGCCGTCTCAGGATCACGCCGTCCGATGAGTTTCTGGTCCGGGAAGACGAGCGCCTGGCCCGATACCTGGAGCGGTTCACCGCCATTGAGCACAGGCACACCCGCAAGGTGCGGGAAATCCTCGCAGCAGTGGCGGCAGAGGAGCGGCGGGTGGTGGCGGAGGGGAGTGGGTACATGGTGCAGGGACATGGCGATTTCCATCCGAAAAACGTGTTCGTGGGCCAGGATGTCATGGAGAACCGGTCGACCCTGTTCGTGGCGGCCATAGACTTCGAAAGCTCCTACGTGCTCCCCCGGGCCTTTGACGTGGGGTGTTTCCTGGCCCAGTTCCGCAACCAGTTCTATCGCCATGGGGAGATAGCGAACGCCTATCCCGAGGAGCTGTTCCTGGATGCCTATCTGCGTGATTCCGATCAGGTGGAGCCGGATTTCCTCCGCCAGGTGGAACTGTTCCGCGCCCGGACCAACATGAGCATCGCTGCCTACCTGGTGAAGGTGGGGCTGGGGGACAGCGAGGATCTGTGGCGGGTGATCGTGGAGGCCGAGCGCTCCATCAGCAATCTCTCAGCCGGTCCGGCCGGTTGAACCGCCTGGCCTTTCGCTCGTTTTCCGATATACTGATCCCAACTCACCACACCCAAGGAGGAATATCGTCCATGCTGAACACCGAGATGGCCGCGGCCCTCAACAAACACTTGAATATCGAGCTCTATTCGGCCCAACTGTACCTCTCCATGTCGTCCTATGCCAACTCCATTGGGCTCAAGGGGGCCGCCACCTGGTTCATGGTCCAGTACCAGGAGGAGATGCTTCATTTCATGAAGTTCTATCAGTACATCAACAGCCAGGGCGAGCACGTGACGCTCGGTCCCATAGACGCACCGCCGGCCGAGTTCGCCTCCCTGCTGCAGATGTTCGAAAAGACCCTCGAACACGAGATGTTCATCACCCGGTGCATCAACGACCTGACCGAGCTGGCGGTCCGGCAGAAGGATCACGCCACCCAGATTTTCCTCCAGTGGTTCGTGACCGAGCAGATCGAAGAGGAGGAAAACGACCGGGAGATCATCGGCAAGCTGAAGCTGGTGGGAGACAACGGCTACGGGCTGCTGATGATCGACAACGAACTGGGTGCGCGGGTGTTCACCGCTCCCCCTGCCGACGGCCAGGTGCCCTGAGGCCTCGTTGTCCGGCATGCGAGATCGGCCGCGGGGAGGCGGTTTTTTCCGCCTTCTCCGCGGTCCGGGTGTGAAAGGATGGCGTGATGAAAATACGCTTCTGCGAGCACAACAAGGGAAAGAACAAGGTGGCCAAGCGGCTGCATGAACAGTTCCCCAAGCTCGACGTGAAGATCAGGGACTGCATCGGCAAGTGCGGCCCCTGCCACAAGACCCCCTTTGCCCTTGTGAACGGAAAAACGGTCTGTGGTATTGACTCCGAAGACCTGTATGGAAAGATCGTGAAGGAAATGGGCAAATAACCAAATAGTGCCACGCCTCATCTCTCTCCGAATTCCCTGTCTTTTCCCTGGCTGATTCTGGCGACTAATTCAAAAGTTACGAATAATCAAGATGTTGGCTTTGTGTATACGTAATCATGAAAATAACTTATGTAGCATATAATTGAATATTGGCGTTATTCTGTCAGGCACAGGATCTGTCATATGGCGAAAATGTATGACGGATGCAGGCAGCCGGTCCATGGAGCCACCAGGTCCGGGGTTTGGTTGCCGACAGTTATTTCCGGCAGGATGACGCATGGCGATCCCAAGGTTTCCTCTGTTCAGATGGCCCAAGCGCAGGCTGTTCACCCTTGCAGCCCTGCTCGTGGTGGCACTTGCGGCCGCCACGTCGGTGCGGGTCCGCTATTACGGACACTGGCAGGGTATTTACATCCTCAAGGGGACGGACGGCCGCTTGCTGGTGAAGGACGACCTGATGCTCGGCGACGAGAACGGCCTTCTCTTCGCCCTGCCGGCCGAGCCCGTGTTCCGTTTTCTCAATGGCGATGTGAGCCACGCTACGGGCGGGCCGCGTCTCGAATACGAGTGGTTCCGCCGTGACGGGAGCGGATTCGTCCGTAGTTTTGCCGCCGACGGCACGGAGTTTCTCACGTGTCTCAGCAGGTATCTGGATAGCGGAGGGGAGGAAACCCAGGGGCTGTTCGTGGGGGGTGGGCTGCCCTTTGATCTGGAAAAGGACCGCCGGGTGAGCATGAACGAAACCGGAATGGCCTTTTTCGACGGCAAATCCTGGCATCACATCTGGTGCAACGTTAACGAGGCCATTTCGCCCTGGAGCAATCCGGCCGCGGTGATGCCCCCTTCGGCCTTGAAATACCGGGGGAGCCGCATCCTCGAATCTACGCCCCAGCGGCTCGTTCTCAGCAGCAGCCACTGGTTCGAACTGGATGGCGTGCCGGTATCCATGGACCGCTTCATGGTCTTCAGGCCCGGTACCCGCTACGTGACCCTCGTGATCCGGATGACCAACATCGGCAAGCAGCCCACGGGCTACTACTATGTCTACGGCGACGAGCCGTGGGTGGGGAACTATGGCTCGGCCGAGGGCAACGTGGGTTGGGTTGTCGACGGCCTCGTTCCCTATGAAGGGACCATTGATCCGGAACGCTACGGCTGGACGGGCTACGTGGACCACGGCAACGAAGCGGCCGGCGAAACCCATGACCGCAGCGGTCTGGCCAACTTCATCGAGTGGAAGGGCCCCCTCGTGCCGGATACGGTCTATTTTTCCAACAGAATCGGCTCATTCTCTGACAGCTCCGCCCGAATCCCCCTGTCCCACCCCCAGGACCGGGTCATTTTCCTCCAGTGGGGCCCCCGCCTCATGGCGCCGGGGCAATCGGACACCATCGTTCTTTCCATCGGCATGGCGGACCGGGAGCCGAACACCGGCTTCCCGCTCAAGCCGGACACCTCATTCGATCTTGCCTCATTCGGGCAGTTCCTGGCATCCCAGGGCTTCTGACACGCCTCCGTACCCTTTACACATCCTGTCTGACATCTCACACCACTCCTGAACGGTCCGCACGAACCGGCAATCGATCAAGTCCGTGAGGCGCCAGGCGAGGTGCACCCGGAGATTGCACGGAAAAGCGGTCCCTGACGGTCCGTATGGACTTCCACCCGCAGCAGGGGATGCCCTCGAAGGCGATGCAGCCGCCGCCCACCACCAGGAGGCCGGGAGGCGCGGCTGGTCATCGGGCGGAAAAGCGGCTCCGGGCAAGGGGGGATGCCGCTGTCATGACGACACCGTGGTCCGGGTTGGCGGCGGCGTGCAGGAGGCTGCGGAATATCGTTTCCGCCTCCTCCGGCCTGCCGAGGGCCGCGGCGATTTCAGGGGCGGTGAGGGGTGCTCCCTCCCGCCGCAGGAAGGCAATGGCCTCACCTTTGAGGGCCAGGACGCTGCCTGCCGCCTTTTTACCCGCCTCCACGCCGGGCTGGTGGTAGGCATTGATGTTGACCAGGGAGGCATAGAGCCCCACGGCCCGCTCGAAGAGGGCCACCAGGACACCCACGGTGCGGGGGGTCACGGCAGGGATGGTGATGGTGAGTGACTCGCGCCCCTTTTCGCTCAGGGCGGTGCGGGTCCCCTGGAGAAAGCCGGACAGGTAGTCGCCGCTGGTGAAGCCTGGCTCAACCGCCAGGGAGACCCCCTCACGGTCCTTCAAGACCTCGATGAAGGCGACGAAGAAGTTGTTGGTCCCCTCACGCAACTGCTGTACATAGGCGTGCTGATCCGTGGAGCCCTTGTTGCCGTAGACCGTGAGCCCCTGGTTCACCACGGCGCCGGCCAGGTCCAGCTCCTTGCCGATGGACTCCATGATGAGCTGCTGGAGGTAGCGGGAGAACAGGAGCAGGCGGTCCTTGTAGGGGAGCACCACCATGTCGCGGGAGCCGCTGCCGCCGGTGGCGTGATGCCACATGAGGGCCAGGAGGGCTGCCGGGTTGCGGAGGGTCTCGCGCCGGCGGGTCAGGATGTCGCAGACCCGGGCGCCGTCGAGGAAGTCCCCGATGGGGATTCCCTGGAGCGCAGCCGGCAGGAGCCCCACGGCCGAGGTTTCCGAGGTACGGCCGCCGACCCAGTCCCACATGGGGAAGCGGTAGAGCCAGCCGCCGGCCTCGGCGGTCCGGTCCAGCTCGCTGCCGGCGCCGGTGACCGCCACGGCATGACGGGAAAAGTCGAGCCCGGCGCGCCGGTAGGCCGCCTCCGCCTCAAGCATGCCGTTCCTCGTTTCCTTGGTGCCGCCGCTCTTGGAGATGACGATGGCAAGGGTTTCCGCCAGCCCATCCCCCCCGAGGGTCTCAAGCACCCGGTCCATGCCGTCCGGGTCGGTGTTGTCGAAGAAAAAGGGCCGCATCCGGTCGTTGGGGCCGCCCAGGGCATCGGCCACGAACTGGGGGCCCAGGGCCGAGCCGCCGATGCCGATCACCAGGACGTTGCGGAAGGGGCGGCCTCCCGGTGCCGTGACCGCTCCGGCATGGACGTCGGCGGCAAAGGCGGTTACACGCTTCACGGTCTCACGGATCGCGGCGGCGATGGCAGGGTCGGGGGCCAGTTCGGGACTTCTGAGCCAGTAGTGCCCCACCATCCGGTTTTCGTCCGGATTCGCAATCTCACCCGCCTCCAGTCGTTCCATGGCGTCGAAGGCGCGCTGCATGGCCGGTTCCAAGGAAGCGAGGAAATCGTCGGTAAAGGCCATTCTGCTGACATCAAGAATGAGTCCCGTGTCCGCATCGGAAAGAAGATAGGTCTGGTAGCGCTGCCACAGCTCATGGGCGTTCATTGGACTCCTCCTCCGGTCGTTATGGTGTTCCGGGCCCCTCCGGGGCTCCGATGGTGCCGCCTCAGGTGAAGCCGGAGCCGGCGGTGCAGGCATAGCAGTAATCATCGGTGGGGATCAGGGTTCCCTCCGGGGGCAAGCCGGTCATGCCGGCCACGTGACGCCGCTCTCCCCCCAGCCCCCGGCCGGCGGCAAGGTTGAAGTCGCAGTCGTAGAGATGGCCGTCCCAGGCCACCGAGACCAGTGAGCGGCACATGAGGCCCGGCACCGTGGCCGGGTTGAAGCTCCCGGCCAGCCGCTGCAGGTACCCCTCCAGGTTGCCCGACTCCTCCAGCCAGCGGCGGAAGCGCCCCAGGGGGACGTTGGCAAAGGTGTAGAGGTGGGAGAAGGCCACCCCGTACTTGCGTTCCAGGTCCCGGCGGAACTTCCGCTCCGCCTCGCACTGGGACGGGGGAAGGAACGCGCCCGTGGGATTTGCCACCAGGTCCAGTTCCAGGCCGCTCCCATCGCGGCCGTAGCCGAGATCGTTCAGGAGCTTCAGGGCCGCGATGCTCTTCTCCATGATGCCATGGCCCCGCTGGGCCTCGGCCTGACCGGTATTGGCCGACGGGAACGATGCCACGACGGCCGCGCCAGCCGACCTGAGCAGTTCGGGCAGGTGCGCCGCTCCGGGGGTCAGGAGCGCCGAGAGGTTCGTCCGGACGATGAGCCGGGGCGTCAGCGGCGCCAGCCCGGTCACCAGGCGGTCGATGCCGGGGACGAGCTCCGGAGCGCCGCCGGTGATGTCGATGACCTGAAACCGGCAGCGGGAGGCGTAGGCGATGACCTCCTCCATGGTCTCCCGCGCCATGACCTCGGTCCGGGAGGGTCCCGCCTCCAGGTGGCAGTGGCGGCAGGCCAAGTCGCAGAGGGAACCCACATTCACCTGGAGAGTGGTGGTCCGGTCCCGGCGGAGCTCCAGCCCGCACCGTTCCAGGGCGTGGGAGAACGCCTCGATGCAGGGGGAGGAGGATGGCGCGAGGGATTCCGTCATGGTCCGTTGCGCTACAGCGACAGCTTCTCGGCGATCTTGCGCATCTGGACCCCGTGGACCAGGGCCGCGCCGCCCCTGATGGCGTTGGCCACGTGGACCGCCTCGGTCATCTCCCCCAGGTTCGACCCTTTCTCCAGGCAGGCCCGGGTATAGGCGTCGATGCAGTAGGGGCATTGGACCGCGTGGGCCACGGCCAGGGCGATGAGGGTCTTTTCCCGCTCGGTCAGCTCTCCCTCGGCGAACACGGCGCCGTAGTAATCGAAGAACTTCTTGGCCAGGTCAGGCGCATCCTTGCCGATGTCGCCGAATTTCGCCAGATCGTCGGGAACATAGTACGAGTCCATCAGGTTCTCCTTTGAGCGGTAATGTTCTTGTACAGGGCCGGCACCAGGGAAAAGAGTCCCAGCAGGGCGAAAGAGCCGATCACCCGCGGCGAGGCGATGTCAGCGGGGCTCGCGATGGCGGCGAGACTGGCGCCGGCATTGACGTAGACGAAGCCGCCCGGGATGATTCCCACGAAGGTCCCGAGCACGAAGGTGCGCAGGGGGAGCCGCGTCAGGCCCGCCCCCAGATTGATCAGGAAGAAGGGGAACAGGGGGACGAGCCGCAGAAAGAGCAGATAGTTGAGCCCGGCCTTTTCAAGTTCGCGGTTGATCCCCTCCAGCCTGGGGCCGAAGCGCCGCTGGACCGCATCGTGGAAGAGGTAACGGGTGAGCAGGAAGGCCAGCGTCGCCCCGATGGTGGCGCCGGTCACTGCCCAGGCGGTCCCTGCCGCGGCCCCGAACAGGGCGCCGGCGGCAAGGGAAAGGATCGTGGCCCCCGGCAGCGACAGGGCGGTCTGAATGACATAGACCGCCAGGAACATGGCAACCGTCAGGATCCGGTGTTCGTCGTAAAAGGCCAGCAGGGCTCCATGGTTGGCCTTGAGCGAGGCAAAGGTCAGCAGCCGCCCCAGGTCCAGGATGAAGAACAGGGCCACCAGCGCGGCAAAGAGGGAAATGACGGTAATTCGTTGTGCGTTCATGAACGAAGGTTATATACCAGTCACGGGTGCTGATGCAATCAGGTATAGGGATATATTCATATTTTCCATGCGTCACCCGCAGTCGATTGGTTCGCGACACATGCGAGAGCTCCTGCTGGGTTCCCGGTCCCCGTGGCCGCTGCCTGCTCCGACAACCGCCAGGTCATGGCGTGAAGCCGGCAACGGTATGATCCGGCCCGGGCGGGCGCAGCGGTTCGCCAAGGATCGGGCCGTGTGGGGAAGCGGGATTGTCGGACACGGTGTTCCTCCGCGGATCCGGCGGGGAAGGGGGAGTCCCAGGGGTATCGAGGCGATAGCCCGTTGTTGAGAAACGCTGCAAGGAGGGCATGATACCCGGCGCGCGGAGCAGTACAGCCGAGGCATGCCAGATGGCCAGGCAAGGGTGCGAGCGCCGCGCAACGCAGCAGATGGCTCCCACAGCAGTTTTTCAATGGTCTGATAGAGAGTGTACTTGGATGATGGCGGTGATGCAACGGACGTGGGAGCGGGCGGGTCAGGAGGTCCCTTTTCTGAGCTTGTAGAAGGCGCCCGCCGTGTCAAGGGCGATGGCCGAGTGGTTCGCCAGGGTGGTGAGGAATTCGATTTCCGCATCGGTGAAGGCTCTGCCGTCGGCCCTGCCGGAAAGGGTTACCACGCCCGCCACCCGGCCCTTGAACTGGAGGGGCACCGTGATGATGCCGGGAGTGGTGAAGAGCTCGCCGTTGGGGTCTTCCTCCAGCATCCGGTGGGTGAGGGGGGGCGGCACCTCCCCGTCGATGCACAGGGGCTTGTTGTTGGCGGCAACGAGCCCGGCTATTCCCTGGTCGTGGCGGAGCCTGAATCCATGGGCAAGGGTGCGGCTCACGCCCACGCTGACCTTCATGGAGAAGGAGCTCCCGTCCCGGTCCAGGAGCAGAAGGTATCCCTTTTTCGCCGTTACTTCCTCCACGGCCCCCTCCACCAGCCGTTTCAGGATTTCGCCGGCATCCAGGGAGGCCGAGATGGCCGTGCAGAGACGATTGGCGGATTTCATCAGGTGAAGCGCGTCGTGGAGCTCCCGGTTCTTCTTCTTCATGTCCTCCATGAGCCGCCGGTTCTCACGGGTGAGGGACTGTTTCTCGACGGCGCGTCCCACGATGTTGGTCAGGATGGCGGGGTCGTCCACGGGCTTGATGATGAAATCGTAGGCCCCCAGGCGGAGGGCCTTGATGGCGGTGAAGCTGGAGGCGTTGCTCGTGACGATCACCACTTCCAGGTCTGGATAGGAGTCTTTCAGGAGTTTGAGGAGATTGAGACCGCTCATCCCCGGCAGGTTGATGTCGGTCACCAGAATGTCGAAGGGGGCGGCATTGACCTCGTGGATAGCCTCTTCGCCGGAGGCGACCGAAGTGACGGTATGGCCGCCTTTTTCGAGGGTTGAGGCGATGAACGCGCGGGAAGGGGCCGATTCGTCCACGACCAGGACTCGGATTTCGATGGCGTGGCCCATTTGTACACCTCCCCATCCCGTCTGTATCTGGAATTTTGGATGGTAGTTCAGGATGATACAAAAATCAATCAGAAAGGAATCGGAAATCGACAGGGTTACGCTCTCCGGAAGACTGACGGAGAGAAATGCTTTGACAAAAAAGGCGTAATTACCTAGTATTGGCGAAAATTTACCCGAGGTTGCCTGATGCACGCTGCCCTTTCCCTGGTCGGGGACGACCTGAAAAACGTCGAATCACAGTTCAGAAAGGACCTGGAATCAGATGTCTATCTGATCCGCAAGGTGGGAGAGTACGTCCTTGCCAGCGGCGGCAAGAGAATACGTCCCATGCTGCTGCTCCTTTCGGCAAAGCTGTGCGGCTACCAGGGCGATCGCCACGTCCCCCTTGCCAGCGTCATCGAATTCATCCACACCGCGACCCTGCTCCATGACGACGTGGTGGACAACGCCACGCTACGCCGGGGCAACGCCTCCGCCAACGAGGTCTGGGGCAACGAGGCCTCGGTGCTGGTGGGCGATTTCCTTTTTTCCAAATCCTTTTCCCTCATGGTGGAGGCCGGGGACCTGCGGGTGCTCAAGGTCATTTCAGGCGCCACTACCATCATCGCCGAGGGGGAGGTCCTGCAACTCCTCTGCACCAGCGATCTGGAGATGACCCAGGAGCGTTACATCGAGGTGGTCAAGAGCAAGACCGCCGTGCTCCTTTCGGCCGCCTGCGAGGCCGGCGCCATCCTGGGCGCGTCGTCGGCCGAGCAGCAGGAGGCCCTGCGCGACTTCGGCATGGACCTGGGCATTGCCTTCCAGCTCATGGACGACACCCTCGACTACACTGCCAGCGAAGAGCAGTTCGGCAAGGAGATCGGCCACGACCTCGAGGAGGGGAAAATCACGCTCCCTCTCATCCACACCCTCATGAAGTGCTCCGACGAGGAGCGCGAAACCATTGCCGCCGTCGTGGAAAAGGACGTCCTGGAACCGGGGGATTTCGAAGCGGTGTTCACCCTCGTCCACAAGTATGGCGGCATCGAGTACACCGTCTCCGTTGCCAACGAATACATTGCCCGCTGCAAGGCCCACCTTGGCGCATTCGTCGATTCACCGGAAAAAGTCGCACTGATCGAACTTGCCGATTATGTGGTGAATCGTAAACGCTAAATAACCGTACGCTTTGGTCAAATAACGCTCCGTTCCGATTTGCCGTCTTTTTTTGCCAGTCATTTCCGTTGTTCACGGGTTGGCCCGCATATTGCTCACTCCCCGGTATGTAATCAGTGCACGGCGCCCTTTTCGGCGCGGGGAGATGTGCGATGGAAGACGTCACTCTTGTTATGCAATCGGAAGTGAAGATCAACGGCATCACCTACGCGATTCTCGTCTACCGGCGCGAGGACGGTCATTGCTTCGCCGTGACCCATCTGAAGAACGGCGACATCATCATCAACGACGGGGAGACCCAAGAAGAGGCCCTTGCCCGGCAGGAAGGGGTCCTTCCCCTCGCCGTCGGCTCCCGGGTCATTCTGGATGAATTCCGCCGCTCAAACGGACTGCTGCTCAAGTTTTCCCATTAGCTTTCCCATTAGCGGCCCCGTTGCCGCGGAACGTGCGCCCCTGCCAGGGCGCTTGGTTCACGGGCCCGGGTCCGTCTATTCATGTAGTTTTACCCTTTTGTCCTTGCATTATCTCCGGCCATGAACTACATAGTTTCCATCCCGTATGCAGGATGGGAAACTCTTTTGCTTTTCACGGGAATGCCATGCGACTGCCCGGTTCGGCGCGGATTCCATTGCTGGCGGTGTTCATCGTCGGGATCAGCCTGTTCCACTATCTGACACCCCTTCACCTGCCCGCTCTCCATGATCTGTTCCAGAGGCTCTACTACATCCCGATCATCCTGGCCGCATTCTGGTTCGGGCTCAGGGGGGGGCTCGGCACGGCAGTCGCCGTCAGCATCCTCTACGTGCCCCACGTCCTGTTCCAGTGGGGGGCGCGGCCGTCGCTGGAGTTGGAGAAGTTTCTAGAGATTCTCCTCTACAACGTGGTGGGAGGCATCACCGGCTACCTGAGCCAGAAGGAAGAGGAGCGGAGGAACGAGTTGGAGCGCGCTGCCCGGCGCCTGGAGGATTCCTACCGCACCCTCAGGGGGCAGGCCGACCTCATCATCGGCATCGAGGAGCAGTTGCGCCGGGCCGAACGCCTGTCGGCACTGGGGGAGATGTCGGCCATGCTGGCCCACGAGATCCGCAACCCGCTGGGCTCCATTCGGGGCACGGCGGAGATCCTGCGCGACGACTTCAGCCCCGGCGACCGCAAGTTCGAGTTCCTGGAGATTCTCATCAAGGAAACCGACCGGCTCAACCGGGTGGTCGAGGATTTCCTGCGCCTGGCGCGTCCGCTGGATGGGGAGAAGAAGCGGTGCGACCTGGCGGCCGAGTTGCGTGAGCTCGTGGCGCTCCAGGAGAGCGAGGCGAACGCCCGAAGGGTGGGGCTCAGTCTGGAGGCGGGAGATGCGCCGCCGGTGGCCGGTGACCGGGAACGGCTGCGCCAGGCCTTACTCAACCTGATCCTCAATGCGCTCCAGGCAACCGGCGAGGGCGGGCGCGTGGCCGTTCGCCTGGCAATGCGCGGAGCCAGCGGCGACACGCCCGCCGGAGTGGAGATCACGGTGTCGGACACGGGGCGTGGGATCGATCCGGCTCAGCGGGAAAGGATCTTTACCCCGTTTTTCACCACCAAGGAGGGAGGAACCGGCCTGGGGCTCGTCATTACCCAGCGGATCGTGGAGGCCCACGGCGGCACCATCGGCCTGGAGAGCGAGCCCGGCAGGGGAACCACTTTCAGGGTGTGGCTGCCGGTGTGATCGGGGAGGCAGGGGGGAGTGATGGCTGAAGAGCGGCAACCGGCCCGGGTGCTGATCGTCGACGACGACGTATCGCTGCGCCGGGTACTCGAATACAACCTCCAGGAGGAGGGGTACGACGTGATCACGGCGGGCAGCGGCGAGGAGGGCCTGCGCCTGTTCGACGAGCGTTCGCCGGCCCTGGTGGTCACTGACCTGAAAATGCCTGGCATGGGAGGATTCCAGCTCCTGCAGGAAATCAAGGGGCGTTCGCCCGACACGGCGGTCATCGTGATCACCGCCTTCGGTGCCGTGGAGACGGCGGTCGACGCCATGAAAGCAGGGGCCTACGATTACATTACCAAGCCATTCAACCGCGATGCCCTGAAGCTGACGGTGAAAAAGGCCCTGGAGATGCTCGGGCTTTCCCGGGAAAACCGGCGCCTGCGGGAGGCCCTCACGGAGCGGGAGGACTACCGGAACATCGTGGGCATCTCCCGCCGGATGGAGGAGGTCTTCCGGATCGTTGACCGGGTGGCCGACACGGACGCCACGGTCCTCATCACCGGCGAGTCAGGCACCGGCAAGGAACTGGTGGCCCGGGCCGTGCACACCCGCAGCTCCCGGATAGCAGCCCCCTTCGTGGCGGTCAACTGCGCGGCCATCCCCCGCGATCTGCTGGAGAGCGAGCTGTTCGGCCACGTGAAGGGCTCCTTCACCGGGGCCGTGCGCGACAAGCCGGGGAAATTCCAGCAGGCCGAGGGAGGGACCCTTTTTCTCGACGAAGTGGGCGAGTTGCCCGTGGAACTCCAGTCGAAACTCCTGCGGGCGCTCCAGGAAAAGGAGGTCCAGCAGGTGGGGGGCACCGAGGTCCGGAAGCTGGATGTCCGGGTGGTGGCCGCCACCAACGCCGATCTGGAGCAGGCCATCGAGGAGGGACGCTTCCGCGAGGACCTCTACTACCGGCTTTCGGTCATCCCGATCCACCTTCCTCCGCTGCGGGAACGGAAGGAGGACATCCCCCTGCTGGTGCGTCACTTTGCCGCGCGGCACGGCGGCGATCGGGTGACCTTCGCCCCGGAGACCCTGGAGCTCATGACCGCCTACGGTTGGCCGGGCAACGTCCGGGAGCTGGAAAACACCGTGGAGCGGCTTCTCATCATGCGCGGCAGCGACACCATCACTCCGGCGGACCTCTCCGACAAGCTACGCAGCCGCCGCGCACAGCCCATGGAATGTCCCGTTATCAGCCTTCCCGACGGGGGATACTCCCTGGAGCAACTGGAGCGGGAAATCGTGGTTGAAGCCCTTGAACGGAACAACTGGAACCAGAGCTCGGCGGCGCGTTTTCTTCGCATCCCGCGCCATACGCTCATCTACAGGATGGAGAAGTATCAGATCACTGCACCGGAGAGAAAAAAATGAGAAAGATTGTCCGCCTTCTGCCGCTGTTGATCCTGCTGGCGCTCCTGGGCTGCTCCAAGCAGCAGAAGCCCGCCGTGGAGGGAAATCCCGCCCCCGACTTCACCCTCAACACCCTCAAGGGGGAGGTGGTGAAGCTGTCCGACCTGAAGGGACAAGTGGTTCTCGTCAACTTCTGGGCCACCTGGTGCCCCCCCTGCCGGGAGGAAATTCCCTCCATGATGCGGCTTGAGACGGCCATGGCCGGCAAGCCGTTCAAGATGCTCTGCATCTCCATCGATGACGGCGGGCAGGTGGCGGTGGAGGATTTCTTCCGCAAGACCGGCTTTAATCTGCCCACGCTGATGGACACCGACAAGCAAGCCAGTAAACTCTACGGCGTCACTGGCGTGCCGGAGACGTTTGTAGTGGATAAAAATGGGGTTATACTCAAGAAGGTCGTGGGGGGAGTAGAGTGGGACCACCCCGACGTGATCGCTTATCTCAACGGCGCCCTGGCCAAGTAGGGCACCCCGCCAAGTCGAGGTATTCATGGAATCAACCAACATAACCTTTGTGGGCGCCTTCGTGGCGGGGCTTCTTTCCTTCCTCTCCCCCTGCGTGCTGCCGCTCATCCCGTCCTTCATAACCTACATCACCGGCCTCTCCTTCGCCGACATCCAGGCCGAGCACCCGACCCATGAGGTGCGGCAGCAGACCATTGCCCACTCGCTCCTCTTCATCGCCGGATTCACCTTCGTCTTCGTGCTTCTCGGCGCCTCGGCGACCTTTATCGGCGGATTCCTCCACGAGCACATGGACGTGATCCGCAAGGTGGGTGGCGCGCTGATCGTGATCTTCGGCATCCACGTGTCGGGCCTCGTGCCCATCCATCTCCTGCTGGGGGAAAAACGGCTCCACGTCCACCGCAAGCCGGCCGGGTACCTGGGGAGCTTCCTGGTGGGGCTCGCCTTTGCCGCCGGCTGGACCCCCTGCATCGGACCGATCCTGGCTTCCATCCTCATGGTGGCCGCCACCGAAGAGACCGTGACCAAGGGGATCCTTCTCCTGTTCACCTATTCCATGGGGCTGGCCATTCCGTTCTTCCTGTCGTCCCTGGCCATGCACCAGTTCCTGACCTTCTTCAACCGCTTCAAGAAGCATATCCGCATCCTGGAGATCGTCACCGGCCTCTTCCTGGTCATCGTCGGCGTGATGATCTTCACCAACTACCTGAGCGTCCTTTCCCGCTACACCATGAAGTGGTTCGGGGGGATGTAGGGTGGCCGGAGCCTCCGTCTCGATCCAACTGGCGGTGGCCGACCTGGACGCCACCGAGGCCTTTTACGTGGGGATCCTTGAGCTGGACGTGAACCGCGCCCTTACCGCCCGCGGCGCGCCCGAGCATCTGGAGCTGCACAGCGGTGCCTGGGAGATCATCTTCGTGGAGGAGGATGCCGTGGTCCAGGCCCACCCCTTTCTGGGCGAGCGCCTGGAGGAGTACCCCAAGGGGGTGGGGATGACGATCCATGTGCAGGTGCAGGGGATCGAGGATATCTTCGACGCGGTGGTGGAGGAGGGGCTCGACGTGGTCTATCCCCTGGAGGAAAAGCCCTACGGCGTCAAGCAGTTCTGGTGCTTCGACCCGGACGGCTACCTGCTGGTGGTGGAGGAGCCGCACCGGCAGCGCCGGAACGGCAGTGTGCGGAAAAGCGAAGGGGCGTGATCGCTCACGCCCCTTTGTCGTCCTTCTTTTCGTTCTTCCCGCCGGGAGAACAGGTGTCCGCCATTCAGGTCGGTACCCCGAGCCGGGGCAGGATGAATTTGTTGAGTACGATCCAGAACGCCAAAAACCCAAGCATATACAGTAGTTCTTGCATCGTCGCACCTCCCTGAACAATTCTATCAGATAGTCGGATTATTGAATAGAGGTTTTTACGACGGCCGTTTTTTACCGGACCTGCCCGCCGGTCCGGGCTTCCCGCGGCGGGGAGCGGGACGGGTGGCCTGTTTCTGGGGGCGTGCCACGCTCACGGTGATCACCCTGTTCCTGAGCAGGGCGCCGTCAAGGGTCTCGATCGCCTCTTTTGCCTCCTCCTCGGTGAGCATCCTCACGTAGCCGCACCCCTTGGACCGACCCGTTTCGGGATCGGTGATGATGTGGACCGACGTCACCGTTCCGGCCACCGAAAACAGCCGCCGCAGATCGTCCTCCGTTGCTTCGTACGACATATGCCCCACATAGAGCTCTTTAGCCATGGTCAACCCTTTCGTGTGTCATTGGAGTGCCTGATCCTGCATGGCCGCTCCACCGGCTGAAGCTGCCACCCCGCAATAGTTTTTCAACAGTCTTGCAGGTGGAAGTCAGGGGGTGGAAGGTTATTAACACATACTCTCCCCGGGCACAAGGTTTCCTTCTCCAGCCGCGAATGGAAGGGGGGCGGGGTGGTGTCGGCGAATCAAGGGGGGCGTGATTGCCGGTCGCAAGTATCCCCTTGCGGGCCGCGCATGGTGATGGCAGTATGTCTGTTCAATCGATGCCCACACGGCGTCATGATGAATTCATTCCGGAGCGGGAACGCCACTCCGCTCCCCGCAGCAGTTGTGAAGGACTCCCCCATGCCCGTGATGAAGAGGTCTGAAGACGGTTCGCTCCTGATCCCCGCCGATCTGCTGGGGCCCCTCGGACTTGCGCCCGGCGACCGGGTGGCGGTGGAGGCGGACGCAGAGGGGCGCCTGGTGCTGACCCGGTCGGCGGCCCGGGAGCCGTCGGCTGAGGGGAGCCTCCGGCAGGCCATTGCGCGCAAGAACTTTGAGACCCCCATGCAGTTCATCAAGGGGGTGGGGCCGAAGATGGCCGAGATCCTGGCGCGGAAGGGGATCGTCACCGTGGAGGATGCCCTCTACCTGCTCCCGAACCGCTACGAGGACCGCCGCCAAGTGGTGCCCATGAACCGGCTCCGCCCCGGTGAGACCTGCGTGTTCACGGGGGAAGTGGTATCGGCCGACGTGGTGACCACCAAGGGGGGGCGCCGCTTCTTCGAGGTGATGGCGCGGGATGCGAGCGGTGTCATGTCCTTCAAGTGGTTCAACTACCATGCGGCGTTCATGCGCAAGGCCTGGCAGCCGGGCCGGCGGGGAATCTTCACCGGCCAGGTGACCCAGTACGGTCTCCAGCGGGAGGTACATCATCCGGACGTTGACTGGCTGGCCGAGGGGGAGGCGGTGGAGGCGGCCATGGCGCGGGACCCAGTGGGATTCGGCCGGCTGGTGCCGGTCTATCCGCTCACCGAGGGGCTGAACCAGAAGGCGCTGCGCAAGGTCATGAAGGAGGTCGTGGACCGCTTCGCCCCCTGCGTGGAGAGCGCCCTGCCGGCCCGGGTGATCCGTGAGCGGGCGCTGCTGCCCCTGGCCGAGGCCCTGGGAGCGGTCCACTTTCCGGCTGCCGACGCCGACCCCCGTGCCCTGGAGGAGGGGCGGGACCCGGCCCACCGGACCCTGGTTTTCGACGAATTCTTCTTCCTGGAACTGGGCCTGGCGCTCAAGCGGCGGGGGGTGACCCTGGAGCAGGGAATCGCGTTTTCCGTGAACCACACGTACACCAAGCCGCTCCTGAAGCTGCTTCCCTTTGCCCTGACCGAGGCCCAGCGCCGGGTCCTGGCCGAGATCAAGGCCGACATGATGGCGCCCCACCCCATGCACCGGCTGGTGCAGGGGGACGTGGGCTGCGGCAAGACCCTGGTGGCGCTCCTGGCTGCGCTGGTGGCGGTGGAGAACGGCTACCAAGTGGCCATCATGGCTCCCACCGAGATCCTGGCCGAGCAGCACTACCTGAACATCCACCGCTGGTGCGAGCAGTTGGGGGTGACCGTGGCGCTCCTCACGTCGTCCCTGAAGGGGAAGGCCCGGGCCGGGGCGCTGGAGCGGGTGGCGCGGGGCGAAGCGCAGATCGTGATCGGTACCCACGCGGTGATCCAGGACAAGGTGGAGTTCCACCGGCTGGGGCTCGGCATCGTGGACGAGCAGCACCGTTTCGGCGTGCTCCAGCGGGGGCTCCTGCGCAAGAAGGGGGAAAATCCGGACATCCTGGTGATGACCGCCACCCCGATCCCGCGCACCCTGGCCATGACCGTGTTCGGCGACCTGTCCCTGTCGGTCATCGACGAGCTCCCGCCGGGCCGCACCCCGGTGGAGACGAAGATTTGCACCGATTCCCGCCGCCGGCAGGTCTACGGCATCATCCGCGACGAAGTGGGGTCCGGGCATCAGGCCTACGTCATCTACCCCCTGGTGGAGGAGTCGGAGAAGAGCGAACTCAAGGCGGCCACCCAGATGGCCGAACACCTGGCCAATGACGTGTTCCCGGATCTGCGCCTCGGCGTTCTCCACGGCCGGATGAAGCCCGAGGAGAAGGAGGCGGTGATGCGTTCCTTCAAGGAACGGGAGATCGACATCCTGGTTTCCACCACGGTCATCGAGGTGGGGATCGACGTGCCCAATGCCACGGTGATGGTGATCGAGCACGCGGAGCGGTTCGGCCTTTCCCAGCTCCACCAGTTGCGGGGGAGGGTGGGGCGCGGCAGCGCCACGTCCCGCTGCATCCTCATGGCGTCGGACCGGTTGTCCGATGACGGGGTCAAGCGGCTGCGGGTGATGGAATCAACCACCGACGGCTTCAGGATCGCCGAGGCTGATCTGGAGATCAGGGGGCCGGGCGATTTCCTCGGCACCCGCCAGGCGGGCATCCCTGACTTCCGCGTGGCCAACATCCTGCGGGACGGCCGCATCCTGGAAGAGGCCCGGGCCGAGGCCTTTGATCTGGCGGAGCGGGACCCTGAGCTGCGGGCCCCCGGCCACGAGCCGCTCCGGGAGGAGCTGGCGCGGCGCTGGGGCGGCCGGCTGGAACTGGCCGGGGTGGCCTGAGGAGTGAGAGCATGACTGACCACTTGTCGTTTTCCGCGTTTCTGGCGGAGGCCCCCGTGATCCTCGGCGAAGGGGCGGTCATCGAGCGCCTGCGCCGGGCCGGAGTGGACCTGGACCCCTGGCTGGTGAATTCGGCCCTCGTGTACGACCCCGCCGGCCGCTCCGCCTTGGCAACCATCTGTCGCGAGTACCTGGACATCGGGGCGCGTCACGATCTGCCGCTGCTCCTGTCCACCCCCACCTGGCGGGCCAGCCGGGAGCGGATCGAGGCGGCCGGACTGGCCGGCAGGGACGTGAACGGCGACAATTTCCGGTTTCTGGACGAGCTTCGGCGGAGCTACGGCGCCTACGGCCGGAAGGTCCTCATCTGCGGCCTCATGAGCTGCCGGGGAGATGCCTACCGGCCGGCCGAGGCCCTGTCGGAGGATGAAGCCCGCGAGTTTCACTCCTGGCAGGCCGATGCCCTGGCCGCCGCCGGAGTGGATTTCCTCCTGGCCGCCACGCTCCCCGCCCTGGGCGAGGCCGTGGGGCTGGCCCGGGCCATGGCGGCCACGGGCATGCCCCACGTGGTGAGCGTCGTGGTGCGGCCCGGGGGGACGCTCCTGGACGGCACGCCGCTGCGGGAGGCGGTGGCGGCCTTGGATGCCGCCGTGAGCCCCCGGCCCGTGGCCTATCTGGTGAACTGCACCCATGCCTCGTTTTTCCGGAGCGCGCTCCTGCACGAGACCAACTCGTCGCCCCTGGTGCGCCAACGGGTGGTGGGGCTGCTGGCCAATACCGCGGCCCTTTCCCCCGAGGAACTGGACAATGCGGCCGAACTGGTGGAGGAGTCCCCCGGGACCTTTGGCCGCTCCGTGGCCGCCCTTCACCGGGACCTGGGGATGAAGGTGCTGGGCGGCTGCTGTGGCACCGACGGCCGGCACATCGAATGTCTGGCGGCTGAGCTCTCCGGCACCGCCGCCCGGTAATCAGTACGACCACTCACCACACAGAGGAGGAACACCATGTCCGAATTCACCAACGTAACCGTCATCCGCGAGGCCAACGTCTACTTCGACGGCGGCGTCGTGAGCCGCACCGTCGTGTTCCCCGACGGGACGAAGAAGACCCTCGGCATCATGCAGCCGGGCGAGTACACCTTCACCACCGGCGCGCCCGAGATCATGGAGATCCTCTCGGGCGAGCTGGATCTCAAGCTGCCGGGCAGCGATGCGTGGAACCGCGTCGGCGGGGGGGAGTCCTTCGATGTGCCGGCCAATTCCTCCTTCACCATGAAGGTGCTGTCTCTCACCGATTACTGCTGCTCGTTCCTCGGTTAGGCCGGCATCGTCTCGAACCGCTCCGGCAGACCGCCCATGTGCGTCCCTTCCACCTCCCCGCCGCCGGTCATCGGCCGCTTCGCCCCGTCCCCCACGGGGCCGCTCCACGTGGGCTCCCTCGTGGCGGCGGTGGCGAGCTACGCCATGGCCCGGCGCCAGGGGGGGCTCTGGCTCGTCCGCATGGAGGACCTGGATACCCCCCGGGTGGTGCCGGGGATGGCGGATGACATCCTGCGGACCCTGGAGTGCCTGGGGTTTGACTGGGATGGCGACATCATGCAGCAGAGCCTCCGCGCCGACGCCTACGGGGCCGCCCTCCAGCGTCTCCTGGCGGCGGGGCACGCCTACCCCTGCGGCTGCTCCCGGGCCGAGATCGCCCGGGCAGCCACCGCCCCCCACGACGGGGACGGCGAGATTCCCTACCCGAATCTTTGCCGCGGCGGACTCCTGCCGGGCAAGGAGCCCCGTTCCTTCCGCGTGCGGGTGCCGGCGGAACCCGTGGAGTTCACCGACCTGGTCATGGGGCCGCAACGCCACGACCTCGCCGCGATCTGCGGCGACTTCGTGATCAAGCGGGCAGACGGCCTCTTTGCCTACCAACTGGCCGTGGTGGTGGATGACGAGGCCCAGGGGGTGACCCAGGTGGTGCGCGGCGCCGACCTCCTCTCATCGACCCCCCGGCAGATCGTGCTCCAGCGGCTGCTCGGCTTTGACACCCCCGCCTATGCCCACGTGCCGCTGGTGACCGGCCCCGGCGGCGGCAAGCTCTCCAAGCGGGACAACGCCCTGTCCCTGGCCGCCGGCCGCGACCTGACGCGGGAAGGGGGGCTGCTCCTGCTGACCGCCCTCCGCTTCCTGGGGCAGTCTCCTCCGGCGGAACTGGCCGGGGCGCCCGGTGCCCGCGTGCTCCAGTGGGCCGCCGGCAACTTCGACCCCTTGGCAATCCCGACCGCGGCCGCCCCCTTTCACGCTTCTCCCTGAAACCCGCCGTTTCCACCCCTCGATGTCACGCCGGAATCCATTGGCCCGTCATTGCGCAGGCCCGTTACGGGTTTATACTTTTCGCAGAATATTCTTCGCTACTGTGGAATATTCTGCACCGCCCGGCGGATAGTCGCGCCGCGCCGCACGGACTTTCAGCCGGTTACGGCATGGCACGGTCTGTGTAATGCCGATCTGAGACCCTATTCAGAGGTACCGGAGACTGAAATGATCACTCGCATCCTGAGGACCCTTCTCGCATCGGTGGCGTGCGTCCTGCTCCTTGCCGGCCCGGCCCGGTCCGGCGATGCACCGGCGGCGGAGGATCTGAACTCCCTGGTGAGCCGCGCCCTTTCCGTCAACCCGGAGCTCAAGGCCTCAGAGGCCCGGTGGGAGATGTTCCGCAACCGCGTGGCCCAGGCCGGTGCCCTGGCCGACCCCATGCTCATGTTCAAGCTCCAGAACTTCCTTCTGCGCGACCCCCTGGACAGCCGGCGGGACCCCATGACCCAGCGGGTGATCGGCATCTCCCAGGAGCTTCCCTTCTGGGGCAAGCGGGCCCTGAAGGCCGAGATCGCCGACCGGGAGGCCGAGGCCCTCAGGTGGCAGGTGGAGGAGCGCAAGCTGGAGCTGGCCCGCATGGTCAAGGAAACCTGGTACCAGCTCTACCTGGTTGATCGGGAGCTGGATATCGTGGAACGCAACATCCGGGTGATGGACGACTTCGTCACCCTGGCCGAAACCCGTTACTCGGTGGGGCAGGGGGCCCAGCAGGACGTGTTCAAGGGGCAGGTGGAGCGTTCCCGGATGCTCGACATGCAGATCGCCCTCGCGCAGCAGCGCACGAGCCTCCAGGCCACCCTCAACACCCTCCTCTTCAGGCCGGCCGAGACCCCGGTGGGGCGTGTGCCCGACCTGGATATCCGTCCCGTTTCCCTCTCCGCCATCGAATTGCGTGCCCTGGCCGAGGAGAACCGTCCCCAGTTCAGGAGCCTGCGGGCCCAACTGGAAAAGGGGGCGGCAGGGCATCGGCTGGCCAGCCTGGAAGCGTTCCCGGACGTGACCCTCTCCCTTGAGTACATGCAGCGGGACCCCTCCATGGATGATCGGGGATACGACATGTACTCGGTGGGGCTCACCTTCAATCTGCCGGTGCAGCGGGAGCGCCGCCGCGCCATGGCCCGGGAGTCCGTGGCCGACACGGACATGGCCCGGGCCGAGCTGAACACCCTGAACAATGCCATTGCCTTGGGCATCGCCGACAGCCTGGCCAGGCTGGAACGCAGCGAAAAGCTGGCGCAGCTCTACCGCACGGGGATCATCCCCCAGGCCGAGCAGTCGCTGGAATCTGCCACCATCGGCTACCGGGTGGGGAAGGTCGATTTCCTCTCCCTGCTGGACGCCCGGGTCACGGTCTTCAATTACGAACGCCAGTACCACGAGGCCCTGGCCGAGCACGGCATGCGCCGCGCCCAGTTGGAGGCGCTGGTGGGGAGGGAACTGGAGTGAGTCGCCATCGCGAGGGATATGCCATGTTGTTCACGAGGAAAATCATGCTGCCGCTGGTGGCGCTTCTGCTGGCCCTGGCCGCCGCCGGCTGCCAGAAGCAGGGGGCCGAAGCCCCCAAAGGGGACGGCCATGACCACGCCGCCGAGGCCAAGGTCGAGTACACCTGCCCCATGCACCCCTTCATCATCAAGGACAAGCCCGGATCATGCCCCATCTGCGGCATGGACCTGGTGAAAAAGGTTGCCGGAACCGGCGCCGACGCCAAGGAGTTGGAGAAGCTCGCCCAAGTAGCCGTCCCCACCACCCAGATGGTGATGGCCAACGTGGCGACCCAGCCCGTGACGGCCAAAAGCCTGCAAAAGGAGATCACTGCCACGGGGATCGTGGCCTACGACCAGCGGCGTCAGGCCAAAGTGACCGCCTGGGTGGCGGGGCGGATCGACCGGCTCAACGTCAATGCGGTCGGTGACTTCGTCTCCAGGGGACGGCCGGTGGCGGAACTCTATTCGCCCGATCTCGTCTCGGCCCAGCAGGAGTATCTCCTGGCCCTCAAGAGCCGCGACCGACTCAAGGACTCTCCCATCGCCTCCATCTCCCAGGGGGGGCAGGGGCTCGTGGCCTCGGCCCGGCAGCGCCTGCTGCTCATGGGGGTGAAGGAACAGCAGATCGCCGGGCTGGAGAAGGCGGGACAGCCCAACATCAAGCTCCCCGTCTATACCCCACTCTCCGGCGTGGTGATCGAAAAGATCGCCATCGAAGGGCAGTACGTGAACATGGGCGATCCCCTCTTCACCATCGCCGACCTCTCCACGGTCTGGGTCGAGGCCGAGATCTACGAGAGCGACGTCTCCTTCGTCAAGGTGGGGCAGCGGGTCGAGGTGACCACTGCCTCGTGGCCGGGCAGGACCTTTTCGGGGCGCATCTCCCTGGTCTACCCGTTCCTCGATCCCAAGACCCGGACCATCAAGGCCCGGATCGAGCTCTCCAATCCGGGGCTGAAGCTGAAGCCCGACATGTTCGTCAATGCTGCCATCAAGATGCCCCTGGGCACGGCCGTTGTCGTCCCCGTTGCGGCGGTGATGGATACCGGCACCCGGCAGGTGGTCTGGGTCCAGGTGAAGGAGGGGACCTTCGAGCCCCGCGACGTGAAGGTGGGGGCGAGGGTCGGCGACGAGGTGCAGCTGCTTTCCGGCCTGAAGGCAGGCGAAGTGATCGCCTGCTCCGGCGCGTATCTCATCGACTCCGAGTCGCAGTTGCGGGGCGGTTCCGGCTCCCATGCGGGCCACGAAGGGATGCCCGGCATGGAGAAGGAGGGGGCGAAACAGGCTCCGGCCGCGCCTCCCGCCAGGAAGAACGACATGAGCATGGATGACATGAAGATGTGAGATGCGGGACCCGGGATTCGTAACATCCGTTTCCCCCAGCTCCTGGTCCCCAGTACCTGATCCCGAGGTTTCAAGTGATCGAGAAAATCATCGAATATTCGGCCCGCAACCGGGTCATCATCCTCATGCTCTTCGCCCTGGTCATCGGCTGGGGGATCTGGGCGGTCTACAAGACGCCGGTGGATGCGATCCCCGACCTCTCCGACAACCAGGTGATCGTTTTCACCGACTTTCCCGGCCGCTCCCCCCAGGTGGTGGAGGACCAGGTGACCTATCCCCTGGCGGTGAACCTCCAGGGCCTTCCCCGGGTGAAGGCGGTGCGGGCGTCGTCGGCCTTCGGTTTTTCGATGATCTACGTGATCTTCGACGACAAGGCAGACGTCTACTGGGCCCGGACCCGGGTGCTGGAGCGGCTGAACTACGCGGCTTCGCTCCTTCCCGCCGGCGTGGTGCCGACGCTGGGCCCCGACGGCACCGGCGTGGGGCACGTCTTCTGGTACACCCTGGAAGGGAAGGGGTACGATCTGGAGCAGCTCCGGACCCTCCAGGACTGGTTCGTCCGCTACCAGCTCAACACCGTGCCCGGCGTGGCCGAGGTGGCCTCCATCGGCGGCTTTGTCCGCGAATACCAGGTCGACCTGGACCCCCACAAGCTCTTTGCCTACAACATCAAGGTCTCCGACGTGATGGAGGCGATCAAGGCGGCCAACAACGACGTGGGAGGCCGTCTACTGGAGCAGGCCGATGCCGAGTTCCTGATCCGGGGCCGGGGCTACGTCAAGTCGCCCGCGGACATCGAAAACATCGTGGTCACCGCCGACATGCGCGGCACCCCGGTCTACGTGAAGAACCTCGGCACCGTCCAGATGGGGGGCGCCATCCGCCGGGGGCTCCTGGACCTGAACGGCGAAGGGGAAGTGGTGGGCGGCATCGTGGTCATGCGCTACGGCGAGAACGCCAAGGACGTCATCGACCGGGTGAAGGAGAAGATCACCGCCCTGGAGAAGGGGCTGCCGCCGGGGGTGAAGATCAAGACCGCCTACGACCGCTCGGATCTCATCGAGCGGGCGATCCACACCCTCAAGCGGGCCCTGGCCGAGGAGTCCATCGTGGTCTCCCTGGTGGTGCTCGTGTTCCTGCTCCATTTCCAGAGCGCCCTGGTGATCGTCCTGACCCTGCCCATTGCAGTGCTCATCGCCTTCATCACCATGAAGCTCATGGGAGTCAGCTCCAACATCATGTCCCTGGGGGGGATCGCCATCGCCATCGGCGTGCTGGTGGACGCCGGGGTCATCATGGTGGAGAACTGCTACCGGCACCTGTCCGAGCTGCCCGAGGAGGAGCGGAAGGCGCGGCGGCTGGAGGTGATCATCGCCAGCGCCAAACAGGTGGGGCGCGCCATCTTTTTCTCCCTGGCCATTATCGTCCTCTCCTTCGTGCCGGTTTTCCTCCTGGAGGGCCAGGAAGGGAAGATGTTCCATCCTCTGGCTTTCACCAAGACCTTTTCCATGGTCGGCTCGGCCCTGATCGCCATCACCCTGGTGCCGGTCCTCATGTACTTCTTCATGCGGGGCAAGATGCCGCCGGAGAGCGCCAACCCGGTCTCCCGCTTCTTCATCCGGCTTTACGGGCCGGTGATCCGGTGGTGCCTCACGTGGAAGAAGACGGTCATCGCCCTGAACGTGGTGGCGCTGCTCGTGGCGGTGCCGCTGTACATGAAGCTCGGCTCCGAGTTCATGCCGCCCCTGGACGAGGGGTCGCTCCTCTATATGCCGGTGACCCTCCCCAACGTCTCCATCACCGAGGCCAAGCGGATCATCCAGGTGCAGGACGCCGTCATCAAGAGCCACCCCGAGGTGGAACTGGTGCTCGGCAAGGTGGGGCGGGCCGAGACCTCCACCGACCCGGCGCCGGTCTCCATGTTCGAATCGATCATCATCCTGAAGCCCAAGGATACGTGGCGGCCCGGCATCACCAAGAACGACATCGTCAGCGAGCTGGACGCCAGGCTGCAGCAGATCGGGGTGCGCAACGGCTGGACCCAGCCGATCATCAACCGGATCAACATGCTCTCCACCGGGGTGCGGACCGACCTGGGGCTCAAGATCTTCGGCAACGACCTGAACGTCCTGCGGGATCTGGCGATACAGGCGGAAGGGATTCTCAAGGGGGTCAACGGCGCGGCGGACGTGGTGGCCGAGCGGGTCACCGGCGGCAACTACCTGGACATCGACATCGACCGGGAGGCGGCGGCCCGCTATGGGGTGAAGGTGGCCGACGTGCAGGAGGTGATCGCCACGGCCCTGGGGGGCGAAACGCTCACCACCGCCGTTGACGGCCGCAACCGCTTCCCGGTCCGGCTCCGCTACCTGCGCGACTACCGCGATTCCATCCCGGCCATCCAGCGCATCCTCGTTTCCGGCATGGGCGGCGCCCAGGTGCCCCTGTCCCAGGTGACCACGCTCACGGTCTCCACCGGCGCGCCGGAGATCGCCAGCGAAGGGGGGCTGCTCCGCTCCATCGTCTTCCTCAACGTCCGGGGCCGCGACATGGGAAGCTTCATGACGGACGCCGAGGCCGTGGTCGAGAAACAGTTGAAGCTGCCGCCGGGCTACTATGTGTCCTGGTCGGGGCAGTGGGAGAACCAGGTGCGGGCCAAGGCGCGACTCCAGGTCCTGATTCCGGCCGGCATCGCGATCATCTTCATCCTGCTCTACTTCACCTTCCACTCGGCCCTGGAGGCGAGCATGGTCATGCTCTCGGTCCCCTTTGCCCTGGTGGGCGGGGTCTACCTGGTGTCCGCCCTGGGCTACAACATGTCGGTGGCGGTCTGGGTCGGCTTCATCGCCCTCTATGGCGTGGCCGTGGAGACCGGGGTGGTGATGGTCATCTACCTGCACGAGGCCCTGGACAAAAAGCTTCTGGCCGGCCCGGTGACGGAGCAGGACATCTATGACGCCACCTACGAGGGGGCGGTGCTCCGCCTGCGGCCCAAGCTCATGACCGTGGCGGTGGCTCTTCTGGGGCTCGTGCCGATCATGTGGTCCAGCGGCACCGGCGCAGACGTCATGAAGCCCATCGCGGCCCCCATGATCGGCGGCATGATCTCTTCCGCCATCCACGTGCTGATCATGACGCCGGTCATCTTCGTGCTGATGAAAAAGCACGATCTGAAGAAGGGAAAGCTGACGTATTCGGGAATGAAGCACTAAGCGAAGTCAATACCACGAAAAAAGGAGAACGCATCATGAAGAAACTCGCAGTTGTCATCGCCGTCGCAACCCTCGCCCTGGCGGCCCCCCTCATGGTCATCGCCGCCGACCACGGCAAGGGGGGCATGAAGCACGGCGGCCATGCCGACCACGGCACCGCGGCCCACGAGGAAGTGGTCGACGGCGTCAAGGTCACCTTCAAGGTCATGAGCATGGCCGAGCACATGAAGGCCATGAACATGGATCTGCCCAAGGGGATGAAGGAGACCCACCACATTGCCGTTGAGTTCAAGGATGCCAAAACCGGCAAGGCCATTACCGAGGGCGAGGTGAACCTGAAGGTCCAGGGTCCGGACAAGACGGCCCAGACCAAGGCGCTGATGGCGATGCAGGGACACTTCGGCGCCGATTTCAACCTCTCCAAAAAGGGGAAATACGGCGTCATGAGCAAGTTCAAGGTAAAGGACGGCACGGTGCGCAGCGCCAGGTTCTGGTATGAAGTGAAGTAAGCGAGCTGGCGAGGATACGTTTCGGGAAGGGGAAGGGCAACGCTGAAAGCCCCCGCATGGAGCGGGGGCTTTCAGCGTTGTGGAATGGTTCAGCGCAGGTGCTTCGAGGTGGTCAGCACCGCTCCCGACACGGTGCCGTTGATGGTCTTGACGGTGATGGCGGTCCCCCGGGCAAAGGCGGGGCTCATGGCGATGATGCGCGTGGGAGACCAGGAGATCACCGTCGCTTCGGTGGCGCCGGCAAAGACGCCGAGTCCCGTCTTGTATTCGGTAGGCGGCGGCGGGCCGAAGCCGCTGCCCGTGATGGTGAGGGTTTTGGCGGTGCCGAGCGTGGCCCGGCTGATCCGCAGCGGCGGTACCACCGTCAGGGTGGCCCGGTTGCTCTGCTTGTCGTTCTTGACCACCCGCAGCGTATAGTTGCCCGGGGTCAGGGCCGGCAGAAGAATCCGGATCTCGCCGTCGGTAATGGCGGCCGGTTGGATGGTCACCGGCGACCGGCCGTTGTCGAGGACGACCACCGACGAATAGGTGAGGCCGTCCCCGCCGACGTTGACGAAGCCCGAACCCGCAAGGGTCAGGCTCCGGGCGCTGCCGGCGGGAAGGGTGTACGCGCTCTGCTCCTTCAGGTAGGGGACCGTGGCGGACCAGGGGCCGGCCGAGGCCGCCAGCCACGAAACCTCAAGCCACGAATAGTGGCACCCGATGCAGTCCCAGTTGCTCCCCACGTGTCCCCACCCCGGCGTCTCCCTGAACGGGACGATGATGCCGGGATTTTCGGCCGCGGGGGAGTCCATCTGGATGTTGTGGAGCGTGTCGGGCCCATGGCAGGCCTCGCAGCTCCGGATGCCGGTGCCCGTCGGATCCGACCCGGGGTGGCAGACGATGCAGTCGAGCTGGGTCGCGTGGTGGGTGTCGGCATTGCTGAACACCGGCCTGACCACGCCGGTCCGGGGATCGACGGCCGTCGGGTCCGCCTGGTGGCAGGCCGCGCACCCGTTGACGACGATCGTTTTTCCGGTCGCCGGGTCATAGGTCTCCTCCCCGTGGGGCAGAGGGGACATGAAGCCAAGGCTGCCGACCGGGATGTAGTGGCCGTCGCCGGGGTTGTCGACGAAGCTGCCGTGGCAGGACTTGCAGTCGAGCTGGAGGGCCGCCCGGGTCGAATGGTGGGGGGACGACACGTGGCAGACGCCGCAGGTGCGGAAGTCCTGAAGGGTATATCCCCCCGAGCCGTCGGGGATGAGCACGTGGCATCCGTTGGCCAGGCTGGCCGGGTTTCCGGTGTAGTTGACGCAACTGACCGGCGGGGTGGTCGTGTTGATGAGGGCATGGTGCCGGAAGGCGATGGTATCGCTGCCCGCGTGGCAGACGATGCAGTCCTCCGTGGACTGATAGGTGGGAACGGTGTCGAACATCCCCAGGTACTGATTGGCGGGCGGAGGCAGCACCTGGGACCAGGCGATGGAGGCGAGGGCCGCCACCCCTGCCGCTGCCGACAATATGCCCCACAGACTCGGTAACGCCATGACCGTTCCTCCTGAACGAGAGTCGGCGCCGGTGCCGTCGGATCGGACCGCCCCTCCGTCAAGGACGGGGTGGTCTTTGTAACATCATGGAATCACAGGCGTGTCGGCAACTGGTCAGGAAGAGTGGGTGGGTGAGGTAACATGTCGATTTAACGCCCGAATTTCTAACAGTGTACCGGCGGCGCCTGTGCAGTCAAGCAAAAAGTGCCTGCCGGGGCGATGGGGCGTCGGCATCACTTCGTGTAGGGTTGATGCAGCCTTACCGGTTTTCCCTTGGCGCGCATCCTCATGTTGAGCATCTCGACCCCCATGGAGAAGGCCATGGCAAAGTAGATGTACCCCTTGGGGATGTGCATGTCGAGGCCGTCCCCGATGAGCGCCACCCCGATCAGGATGAGGAAGGAGAGGGCCAGCATCTTGATGGTCGGGTGCGTGTCCACGAAGGCGCTGATCTTGCCGGCGAAGAGCATCATGAATCCAACGGCGATGACCACGGCCGCCACCATGACTGCCAACTGGCTGGCCATGCCGATGGCGGTGATGATCGAGTCGAGGGAGAACACGACGTCCAGCAGGAGAATCTGGAAGATGATGGCCCCGAAGGACGCCGCGGCCTTGACCACCCCGTGCCCCTCGGTCCCTTCCAGCTTGTCGTGGATCTCCATGGTGCTCTTGGCCAGGAGGAAGAGGCCGCCGGAGATCAGGATCAGGTCGCGGCCCGAGATCTCCGTTCCCAGCACCGACAGCAGCGGTTCCGTGAGCCCCATGAGCCAGGCGAGTGAGAACAGCAGCGCCACCCGCGTGAACATGGCCAGGCCCAGGCCGGTGATGCGGGCCTTTTCCTGCTGCTTCGCCGGCAGCTTCGAAGAAAGGATGGAGATGAAGATGATGTTGTCGATGCCCAGGACGATCTCCAGGGCGGTGAGGGTGGCCAGGGCAAGCCAGGCCTGGGGGTCGGTCAATAAGTCCATTGATCCATGTCTCCTTTGTCAATAACGCCGGGGCACAAAAAAACCTCTACCTCCGGCTCTGTGAGCTCGTCAGGTAAAGGTCTTGCCTGCCGGAAGCAAAGGCCCCACGCCCGGGCAGCGATGCCGTCTTGACGGACGATGGGTCGGCCCCCACGGACCGATGGCTACTCCCCTTTACGGAATGGGGAAACTATACGCAACCGGTTCGAGGGATGTCAATCATGAAATTGCCGGGTTTCAACCATCCGGCCATAGGATATTCCCTTGAATTCGGCCGGCGATTTACTCTATTGTGTGAGAGTCTATACATCTCAGGGAGGACGACGATGAACATCAGAACGATGACGGCTGTGGCCGCTGGCCTCGCAGCAGCGGCGCTGGCGGGATGCGGTGGATCGGGCGGTGTCGGCAGCCAGCCGGCCGCGACCCAGACGGCAATCAGCGGCAAGGCTGCGGACGGGTATCTCTACCGGGCCGAGGTGTTCCTCGACCTGAACGGCAACTACCGGCTGGACTCGGACGAACCGTTTGCCATTACCGACTCGGACGGCGCGTTCACCCTGCTGGTCACGCCGGGGGACGAGGCGCTCTATCCGGTGGTGGTCCGCGCGGTGGCGTCCAACACCTATGATATGGACAGCCCGGCCCAGCCCCTCCCCCGGGGGTACATCCTTACGGCTCCCCGCGGAATGTACGGTTTTGTCAGCCCCATCTCCACGCTGGTGCGCGAGAAGTACGAAACCGGCACCTACGCTTCCGTGGCCGAGGCCATGCTCGAGGTGCGGCAGCAACTGGGGCTCACGGTTTTGAACCCTGCCAGCACGGTCCGCTCCACGGACGATTACGTTGCCCTGTCAAATTCCTCGAACATGGCGACCCGCACCGAATTCCAACGGGTTCGGGCCGTGGCCCGGGCCATGGCCGGCCTCATGGCGGGCCAGATGAGCTCCGACGTGGCCGTCAACGTCAACCAATACCGCTACATCATGGGCCGGATCAACCAGAACCTGGCCCAGATCTGCTTCGAGGCCACCCAGAGCGCCAACCCCGACATTACGGCCATGCGACAGCGCTACGTCGGCACCATGCCGGGCACCTTCGTCAACATGACGGGCATGTTCCGCAACATGACCACGACCACCTTCTGGAACCTGTCAGGCTCCACCATGGTCCCCCGCAACCGGGGCGGCATGATGCGCTGACCCGCGCCTGTCGCCGGCGTTTCGACGGGGCCGCTTCCTTTGGGGAGCGGCCCCGTTTTGTTGCAGAATAGTCCACAGGCTTTCTGGAGATTATTCTGCAATCCCCTCCCCGTATCATGCGTCCCCACTTTTAGTTATAGATAAATCAATGGAATACACGAACGGGCACACTGGCACGCCAATTGGATAAGACTCCCTCGTAACCCGGCGGAACCGAAGCCGCCGTCAAAGGAGCCTGTCATGGGTGCAATGAAAAAAGGAACCATCGGCATCGTGGCCGCGGCAGTGATCGTGGTGGTGCTCTGTGCCTTCGCGGTGAGGCTGGAGGCGTCGGCGGACAGCGTGGCCGTCCTGCGGGCCCAGGGCATGACCTGCGGCAGTTGTGCCGGCAAGATCGAGAAGACCCTCGGCACGGCAGCGGGCGTTGCCACGGTCCAGGTGAACGTGGGTGCCGGCGAGGTGGTGGTCGGCTTCGACTCCCGCACCGTGCGGCCCGAGACCCTGGCCGAACGCGTCACCGGTGCCGGCTACGGATGCAGCATCCTCCAGGTACTCACTCCCGAACAGTACCGGGCGCAGACCGGCAGCACAACGGCCTTTGTCCGGCAGGGGGGCGGCTGCGGCGCAGGCTGCTGCGGTAAGTAGAGCCCGGCTGATCGGGGAAGCGTTGAGTTTCCAGCCCCGGTCCCTCAGCCACGCAAACACAACCAGCGACATGCACAGATGCACTCCCGGCAGGGAGAAACGCACAAGGGGGATATTCGCAATGCAGACCGGAACAGTGAAAACCATGATGAAACTCGGAGTGGTCGCGCTGGCGGCCGTGCTGGCCGTGGCGGGAGCGGTGACTGCCTTCAGCCTGCCGGGGGTCGGCAAGTTCGCAAAGGCCAAGGTCGCGAAGGGGGCCGTGAGCGTTCCCCTTGCCGACCTGCAGGACGGCAAGGCCCGTTTCTACCGCCACAGCGAAGGGGGGCGCGACATTGCCTTTTTCGCGGTCAAGGCCCCCAACGGCAGCTACCGGGTTGCCTTTGACGCCTGCGAGGTCTGCTTCCAGGAGAAGAAGGGCTACGTCCAGGACGGCGGCTTCATGACCTGCCGCCAGTGCAACAAGAAGTTCGCCACCGACCGCATCGGCGAGGGGCCGGGCGGCGGGTGCAACCCGGCGGCCATCCCCGCCCGGCAGGCCGGCGGCAATCTGGTTATCAGCGTAGCCGACATCCGCTCCGGCGCCCGGTTCTTCTGAGCCCGGCAGCCTGACAACAGCACACAGGAACGGGGAACCCCATGAAGCTGCATAACATCTCCATCAACAACCTGCGCCGCCGCCGGGCCAAGATGCTCTTTCTCACGGTGGGACTCGCCGTGGGGATCGCCACCATCGTCACCCTCATGACCCTCACCGCCTCCATGTCCAACGACATCGGGCGCAAGATGGACGAGTTCGGCGCCAACATCCTGATCACCCCCCAGAGCAACGACCTCTCCATGAGCTACGGGGGCATCAGCCTGGGCCGGGTCACCTTCGACCAGCGGGAGATCCGTCAGGAAGACCTGGCGCGGATCACCGCCATCAAGAACAGCACGAACATCCTGGCCGTATCCCCCAAGGTCCTCGGCGGCGTCCGGTTCGGCGACAAGGACGCCCTGCTGGTGGGGGTCGACTTCGAGAGCGAACTCAAGATGAAACAGTGGTGGCGAGTCTTCGGCGAGGTGCCCAAGGACGGCGCCGGCGTGCTTCTGGGTAGCTCAGCGGCTGACACGGCCCATCTTACCCCGGGCGACACCGTCACCATTGCCGGGCGCACGTTCACGGTCACCGGCATCCTTGAGCAGACCGGCTCCCAGGACGACTCTCTCATCTTCATGCCCCTGGCCGATGCCCAGAAGCTGCTGGGCAAGGAAGGGCGGATCACCCTGGTGGAAGTGGCGGCCCTCTGCTCCGGCTGCCCCATCGGCGACATGGTGGTGCAGATCGCCGAAAAGCTCCCCGAAGCCAAGGTCACCGCCATCCAGCAGGTGGTCGAATCGCGGATCAAGGCCCTGGACCACTTCCGCCGCTTCGCCTACGCCGTGGCCGGCGTGGTCATCTTCATCGGCTCCCTCATCGTCTTCGTCACTATGATGGGGAGCGTCAACGAGCGCACCACAGAGATCGGCGTGTTCCGCGCCATCGGCTTCCGCAGGAGCCACATCATCCGGATCATCCTGCTGGAGGCGGCCCTGGTGAGCGTCCTGGCCGGGCTCGTCGGCTACGCCGCCGGCATGGGCGGCGCCACCGCGGCGCTCCCGTTCATGGCCGAAAGCAAGGACGCCGTCCTGGTCTGGGATTCAACGGTACTGGCCGGGTCGGTCCTCCTCTCCCTGGTGGTGGGGATGCTGGCCAGCCTCTACCCGGCGCTCCACGCCAGCAGGATGGACCCCACCGAAGCGCTCAGGGCGCTGTAACCCGCACCGCAACCACAGTCAGAGGGAACGCAATGGCACTCATACGGATCAAAGATCTCACCAGACACTACGCCGGCGGCGACGAAACCGTCCAGGCGCTCCGGGGCGTGAGCCTCGCCATCGAAGACGGCGAGTTCGTCACCATCATGGGCCAGTCCGGATCGGGCAAGAGCACGCTCCTGTCGGTCCTGGGGGGGATGAACCACCCCACCGCCGGCGAGGTGGAAATGGCCGGGGTCCGGCTCTACGACCTCACCGGCGAGCAACTGGCCGACTTCCGCGCCGAGAAGCTCGGCTTCGTGTTCCAGTCGTTCCACCTGGTACCGTACCTGACGGCCCTGGAGAACGTCATGCTTCCCCTGGCCATCACGAAGATGAAGAACCGCGACAAGGTCGCCGCGGCGCGCGAGGCCCTGGAGCGGGTCGGGCTGGGCGGCAAGGCCGACCGGCTCCCCAACCAGCTCTCCGGCGGCGAGCAGGAGCGGGTCGCCATCGCCCGGGCCATCGTCAAGAAGCCCCCCATCATCCTGGCCGACGAGCCCACCGGCAACCTGGACACGAAAACCAGCGAAGAGGTCATGGACCTGTTCCGCCGCCTCAACGCCGCCGGCCACACCGTTGTCATGGTCACCCACAACCCCGACAACTGCACCTACGCCGACCGGACCATCCGCCTGCGCGACGGCCTGGTCGTCGAAGACGGCGCGGCCGACGCAACTGCGCGAACCGCCGCCTGAAGCGGCCCCCGGATATCGTAGGGAGTCACGCCGAAGAAAAAAAGTGTTGACTCCCCCCGCGTCCCTTTGCTATATAACGGGAACCTGTTTCGCGGGAATAACTCAGTGGTAGAGTGCAACCTTGCCAAGGTTGAAGTCGCGGGTTCGAATCCCGTTTCCCGCTCCAAAAAATCAAGGGGTTAGGCAAATTGTCTAGCCCCTTTTTTCTTTTCATGTAACCTTTTGTGTAACCTCTTATCGACCTTACACCTTGTGGGATAGGTTATGGCAAAGAACTCTGCAAAACCTTTACTAAGCGGCTCAAATCCGCTTGCCGCCTTCTATTAAACAAGGGGTTAGCCAATCAAGGCTAGCCCCTTTTGTTTTGCGTTGGGAACATTCGGTGGGAACATCTGGGATTATGATGTGTTTGCAGAACGGGACGAAATGAAGTGTTTTTTAGGACAGTGTGTGTAGTACTGGTAATCACCTGACACTTGGCCGTTTATAAGGGGTGGCCATACCGCCCTTGAATGGATTAAAGATGAAGTTGCTCAGACAACATCTTTCCATCAAGGAGGAACGGTATGACCACCGCAGAGAAAGTAGCACGAAGAAAGCTCAGTTTGCTAGACCTTGCCGGAGAACTTGCCAACGTCAGCAAGGCATGCAAGGTCATGGGCTATTCACGGCAGCAGTTCTACGAGATCCGGCGCAACTATCAGACCTATGGTGCCGTCGGTTTGCTCGACCGCCTGCCCGGTGCCAAGGGACCGCATCCTAACCGGGTCGATGAGGCAGTGGAAACAGCGATTCTGGAGCACTGCCTGAACCACCCCGGTCATGGGCCGTTACGGGTTTCTCAGGAACTGTCCCTGAAAGGGATTCAGGTCAGTTCTGGCGGCGTGCGGGGTGTCTGGAGTCGGCACAGCCTGTTGACGAAGCAGGAACGTATGCTCCGGCTCGAAAAGAGTGTCAGAGAACAATCTTTCGAACTTTCCGACGAACAGATTCGGCTCTTGGAGCGTTTCAGCCCGGAGTTCCGAGAGCGGCATATCGAGACGAAACATACCGGCGATCTGGTGGCCGTGGACACCTTCTTTGTCGGCACTCTCAAGGGCGTCGGCAAGATCTACCTGCAGTCGGTGATCGACTGCTATTCCCGCTATGCCTGGGGCAGGCTCTACACTAACAAGCTGCCCCTAACCGCCGTGCATGTTCTCAACGAAGACGTGCTACCGTTCTTTGAGGAGCACAACGCCAGGATCAACACCATCCTGAGCGACAACGGCCGGGAATTCTGTGGCAGGCCGGACAACCATCCCTACGAGCTGTTCCTGCAGCTTGAAGAGATCGAGCATCGTACCACCAAGGTCCGGCGGCCCCAGAGCAACGGGTTCGTCGAACGGCTTCACAAGACCCTGCTGGACGAGCATTTCAGGGTCATGGGACGCACCAAGTGGTACGAATCTATCGAGGAGATGCAGGCCGATCTGGACGACTATTTCCGGCACTACAACCATGAACGCCCGCACCAGGGACGCAACATGAACGGCAGAACGCCGTACACCGCCTTCATAGAAGGCTTGCCAAAGGACGAAGAATCGGATACTGAGAACTCGAATCTGGCAGCGTAAATCTGAAACCCATTCAAGGACGGACTGTCAGGTGATTACTGTCTCTGTACA